>JAFTXK010000108.1 GCA_017461635.1 Clostridia bacterium
GCTCAGGATGACAGTACTGTACTATTCGCAATGTTTCCTACGTTAAATCACGGTCAACTTAACAGTAGGAAACCAAGTTGGCGATCCCTTATTGTCATCCTGAGCCTCGGCGAAGGATCTCATAGGGTATTAACTAACTATCCGCTAAATTATTGTTTGTCTTTTAATTATTATTGTGCTTCGCAGTTTAAAAGCAGCAGACATCACGCCTATTTGACGGGATGCCTACTGCTTTTAATTGATTTAAATTGTTTTCACAAATTCTTCAATTCGGTCAAGAGCCTGATCGATATGCTTTATGGAATAAGCATAGGAGATACGGGCAAAGCCCTCTCCGGTTTCACCGAAGGCGTTTCCCGGAACGATGGCACATTTATATTCGTTCAGAAGTCTTTCGCAAAATTCTTCGCTTGAAAGCCCAAACTTACCGATATTCGGGAAGGCATAGAACGCCCCCTCGGGCTCAAAGCATTCAATTCCCATCTTCGCGAAACGCTTCAGCAGATATTTGCGGCGGCGGTCATATTCCTCCTTCATCATTTCGATATCGGAATCGCCGTTCTTCACAGCTTCAAGAGCCGCAAACTGGCTGGTTGTCGGTGCGCACATAATTACATACTGATGAAGCTTAAGCATCTGCTTTGCAAGTATCTTCGGAGCGGCGATATAACCCATTCTCCAGCCCGTCATTGCATAGCTCTTTGAAAATCCGCTGGCAACAATAGTTCTTTCATGCATCCCCTCAATACTCGCAAAGGAAGTATGCTTTCTGCCATATGTAAGCTCCGAATAGATCTCATCCGAGAGCACCACAATATTGGTATCTCGGATAACCTCTGCGATCTCCTCCAGCTCTTCCTTTGTCATTATCGCACCCGTAGGATTATTGGGATAAGCGAGAACGAGCATCTTTGTTTTAGGTGTTATCAGAGCTCTGAGCTCCTCGGGATCAACCTTGAAATTATTTTTTGCCTTTGTTTCAAGGATCACGGGCGTTCCCCCCGCAAGGCGAACACAGGGCTCATAGCAAACAAAGCAAGGAGTTGGGATAATTACCTCATCACCGGGCTCAACACAGGCTCTGACCGCAAGATCTATTGCCTCCGAGCCGCCCACAGTCACTATCACCTCGCTCGCACCGTCATATTTCAGCGAAAAACGGCGTTCGAGATAGTTTGCTATCTCAACTCTCAGCTCTTCAAGACCCGCATTTGACGTATAATAGGTCTTTCCGTCTTTAAGACTGTCGATACCCGCCTCTCTTATATGCCAAGGGGTGACAAAATCAGGCTGACCTACTGTAAGTCCCACAACATCATCTCTGCCCTGAAGCAGGTCAAAGAATTTTCTTATACCGGAGGGCTTCATCTCCGAAACGGTGCTCGACAGCACCTTGGAATAATCTATCATTATAATTCTCCTCTGATATCTGCGTCAGGCACTCTGTATTCAACGCCCTTGTCCTTATATTTGCGAAGAACGAAATGGGTGGAGCAGGACATAACATCCTCAAGAGTGGAGAGCTTATGGGTAACAAAATATGCAACCTCGCGCAGAGTTTTGCCCTCGATAAGCACGGCAAGATCGAAAACGCCGCTCATAAGGTACACGCTCTGCACCTCAGGATACTGGCTGATAGTTCTCGCAACCTTGTCATAGCCGAAATCATGCTTCGGTGTGATCTTCACCTCGATAAAGGCACTTACATATTCGCGATCGGTCTTATCCCAATCCACAAGCGCCTGATAACCGAGTATCACGCCGTCCTTTTCATACTTATCTATCGTGGCTCGAAGCTCATCTTCATCGCGGTCGCACATGGCGGCAAGCTGCTCCACCGTATATGTTGCGTTTTGTTCAAGCAGGTTCAGAATCTTATCCATTTTTATCTCCTCTCCGCGCCGAAGCGCGTAAAAAATTATTTGATTCGCTTAACAATATTATCATATGTCAGCCCGTATTTTTCTGCGATATCGCGGGCATAGCTCTTTCCGTCGGGCTTTGCGCGGACGATCTTGAAGGATCGTTTACCGTCGTAAATTCCCGCAACAAGGGTATCTATGCGTCCTCCGCCTTCCCTTTCGCTTCTCTCATTTATCCGATCGATCTCGGCGGCAAGCTCATGAAGATGAGTTGAGAAAAGGCAACGGCATTTATATTTTGCAAGTCCTGCCAGCACCTCGGCGGCAATATAGGATGCCTCATAAGAGCCTGTTGAGGACAGGGATTCATCAAGAAGAACGAGACTGTTCTTGGTTATCTTATCGAAGATGCCCATAAGTCTGGCACATTCTTCTCCAAGTCTGCCTTTGTCAATTGTATCCTCAGAGCCCGTTGGAAAATGAGTAAATATTCCGTCCACAGGGCTGATCGTTGCCTCCGCGGCAGGAACGAACATGCCGAGCTGCATCATCGCCTGAGCAAGACCGATAGCGCAGGTTATAACGCTTTTTCCACCACGGTTCGGACCTGTCAGAACAAAGATCGATGCGTTTTCATCAAAATCAACATCGTTCGGAACCACTTCATCATCTATTTTAAGAGCAACGCAGGGGTTATAGAGATCCTTCGCAATAAATTTGCCCTCCTCCATGGGAACAATAGTCGGAGTTATCAGCTTACAGCCCTTCTCTTCAAGAGCACGCATCATTGCGGTCGCCTTGCCGATAAATTCGATTTCGGGCATGAGGTTAAGAAGAAAATCGGTATTCTCAAGAACATAGGTCTGAACTATCTTCTTCCAGGATCGGAGCGAGGATCTATAAACATCATTTATGGCGGAATTGAAAGCAAGTGAAAGAGCTGTCTTCTGATTCTCATTCTGCTTTTTGCCGAAGGGCACAAGACTTGCTATGCAGGTATATCCGTCATTTTTCTGACCGATATGAAGTATCTTATCAAGCACATCGCCCGAGCGGAATTTTTCCGCATTTATAGAAAGCACTCCTGCCTCGGTGGCTCTGAGCTGTGCATCCAGATTCACTCCGATCGTAACCGATTTGATCTCGCGGACGCGGTTTGTAAGCTCATTCAGCTTCACATTCAGTTCTTTATAGTAATCGCTCTCCGAAAGCTCGTAGATTCGCTCAGCAAGAGTTTTAAAGGCCTCGCTCTTCAGCTTACCGCGCAGAGGGATAAGGTATCTCTTCAGAAGATCGATGCTTGAAATATAAAGCTCGATCTCGGTAATGCACATAAGATAATCCTCGGCATTTCCGCTGTCCGCTTCAAGGCGGCGAAGCTCGCCTATATCCGAGAGTATCGGGATGACCGAATTCAGCATTCTGCCGAGATCCTCAAAATCAAGCATATCGCGGAACATCTCGCGGCGGTAATTCATAACCTCGGTCGACATTGTGAAATATTCGCTTAGGTCTCGGCTCTCAGGATTGAGAAATTCGAGAAGTCCAAGCTCGCTCAGCTCCTCCATGCTTATATTCGGAACACCTTTGCCCGAATAATGCTCTGCTTCCTCTCCCAAGGAAGGATAAAGCAAACTGAAGTTTTTAAGATCGTTCATTTTTCAACTCCAAAAAATTAATTACTATATATTATAACTCATTTCTTTCCTTTTTGCAATATTATTTTAAAAAAGTATTGTATTTGTTCTTGAAATTCTTTAAGTTACTTGAAAAAAATACTTTCTTGTGATAAAGTTAAAATGAAAAATTATATTTAAGGAGATAAGGCAAATGAAAAACTTTATGGACGAAAAATTCCTGCTTTCAAATAAAAGTGCAGAAATTCTCTATGAGAATTATGCATCAAAGATGCCCATCATCGATTATCACTGCCATCTGCCCGTTAAAGAGATAGCAGAAAATGTTACCTATTCCAATATTACCGAGCTTTGGCTCGCCGCAGACCACTATAAATGGAGAGCAATGCGCTCCTGCGGAGTGGATGAAAAATATATTACAGGCGATGCTTCGGCATATGAAAAATTCCGCGAATACTGCAAGGTCATGCCCGCACTTATCGGCAATCCCGTTTACCACTGGAGCCATCTTGAGCTGCGCCGTTATTTCGACTGCGACCTTATCATAAATGAAAAGAACTGCGATGAGATCTGGAATCTCACAGCCGAAAAGCTGAAAAGCCCCGATATGAGCGCAAGAAGCCTTATTGAAAAGAGCAATTGCGTTCTTCTCTGCACAACCGACGATCCCGCCGATTCTCTTGAATATCACAAGCAGATCGCAGAGGACAAAAGCTTCAAAACTCAGGTTCTTCCCGCATTCCGTCCCGATACGGGTCTCAATATCGAGCGTGCAGGCATCACTGCTTATATCGAAAGGCTCGGTAAGGCAAACGGCATAGAAATTACCGATCTTAAATCCCTTATGGCGGCGTTTGAGGCTTCCCTTGACCGCTTTGAGTCTCTGGGCTGCAAGACCGCAGACCACGGCATGGATGATTATATCACCTTTGCAAAGCCCGACGAATACCACGCAGATCTTATCTTCAAGAAGGCTCTCGCTTCCGACGGAAAGGACATCACAGAAGAAGAACTGACGCTCTTCAAGAGTGAGATGCTCTATTTCTTTGGCCGCCAGTATAAGAACCGCGGATGGGTCATGCAGCTCCACTTTGGAGTCAGCCGCAATCCCAATACAAAGATGTTCAAGGCTCTCGGCAGAGACAGCGGTTATGATAATATACACGGAAAGAACTGCATAATAGATCTTTCTCACCTGCTGGATTATCTTACAGTTAATGATGCAATGCCCAGAACAATTCTCTATTCCATCAATCCTGCGGATAATGAAGCGATCGGTGCTCTTATCGGTTCTTTCCAGAGCTCTGACGGATATGTGCCCACCATCATGCAGGGCAGTGCCTGGTGGTTCAATGATAATATCGATGGCATGAGAAATCAGATGAAGTCTCTGGCAAACCTCAGCGCATTCGGTCGCTTTCTCGGTATGCTTACCGACTCCAGAAGCTTTACCTCCTATCCCCGCCATGAATATTTCCGCCGTATCCTCTGCGATATCGTTGGTACATGGGTCGAGGAAGGACTTTACCCCGCAGACTACGAGGAGCTTGCTCAGCTTATCTGCGATATCTGCTATAATAACTCTAAGAATTTCTTTGGATTTGACCTGGCATAATATATTAAATGGGTTGTCTCATTAATTTACGAGACAACCCATTTAATATAATTATTTTTTCGATTTATAGGCAATATTGGTTGCAATAAGTCGTCTTGACAGATAACAGATGATGAGCAAGGCTCCGATGACGATTCCCCAAGCGATCAAGCTAACCGAAAGTGTCATATCTCCCAAAAGAGCTTCACCGAGAAAGTCTGTAAGCAGAAAAACAAGAATAACTGCCGCCATATAAGTGAAGATCACAAGCGTTTGAGCATGATATGTAAATCTTTTTGCTATAAAAAAGCCGAGAACCATACAGGTCGCCACCGAAAAATACATAAGAAGCTGTCCGGCAGGTGCTGTAAGAGTAAGCCCGTCAAGAATCGGTCTTGTAAATCCAAATATCGCATAAAGAACATAAAGAAGCGGAATAATAATACCGTCAAAATAAACTATCCATTTTAGAACATCAAAAAATCGCTCGGGAAAAGTCTGCTTCTTTGCATTGACCGCAAGAGAACGGCAGAAGGACTTATAATCTGTACCGATGGAATTTTCAAATTTCTCGCCTCGCTCCTGACATTCCAGTGCCATCCCCGCAAGATCGCACATCATGTCCTCATAAACCACCTCGTTTATATAGCATGTCTCAAGATAATGCTGCATCTTTACTATGGTGCGTCTGTTATCCCTTGAAAGCTTAATGAGAAGCGACCTGTATTCCTTATTCATTATTTTCACCTCCGCCGATTATCCTGCTGACAGAATCCGCAACCGTTCTCCAACAATTTTCGAATTCTCTCAGATATTCTCTTCCCTTATCGGTTATGCTGAAGTATTTGCGGCGAGGTCCAAGTGGAGAGGGCAGAAGCTCACTATTGATATTACCTTGTTTTTCAAGGCGCAGAAGAAGGGGATAGAGAGTTCCCTCGGCGATATCCGAAAAGCCATGGCTTTTCAGATATTCGAGGATCTCATATCCATATGTGGTATTGCCTGATATCACCTTAAGGATGCATCCTTCAAGCGTACCGCGCATAAGCTGAGATTTATCAAATTCCATTATTAACTCCGAACCAAGTATTCATTTTTTGTCTCTACATTGTATCACAAAGTACCATCCTTGTCAATCCTGAAATGCAATTATATTACATTTATGTAAATTTATTTTTGTATATTTTGTAAATAAATATTTACATACTTGACATTGAAATAATATGGTGTATAATTGTAAATGTGAGAATTTTTGTTTTAATACTTCGGAGGTCAAAAACACATGAGAAAAACCAAGATCGTATGCACAATAGGTCCTGCATGCGAGGATGAAAAAACCATATCCGAGATGTGTCTCGCAGGCATGAATGTTGCACGCCTGAACTTCTCCCACGGAGAACATGAGGATCATCAAAAAAAGATAAATATTATCAAAAGCGTCAGAGCTAAGCTGGGGCTTCCCATTGCTATCCTGCTTGATACAAAGGGTCCCGAATACAGGATAGGTACTTTTGAGAACGGCAAGATAAAGCTGAAGGACGGAGATATTTTCACCTTCACCACCGATGATATCATCGGAAATCAGGAAAAGGTCTCTGTCAGCTACAAGGGCATGATAAAGGACCTTGAGATCGGCGATAAGATACTGCTCAATAACGGTCTCGTTCATTTTGAGGTCACAGAGCTCAGCGGAACAAATGCAGTCTGCAGAGTTCTCATCGGAGGCGAGCTCTCCAACCGCAAGAGCATGAGCTTCCCAAATAAGGTTCTCCATCAGATATATCTGAGCGAGCAGGACAAGGCAGATATCGAATTCGGTATCAAAAACGGAGTTGATTTCATCGCCTGCTCCTTTGTTTCCTGTGCACAGGATCTGATCGACGTTAAGAATTATATCCAAGAGATCGGCGGTTCTCAGGCGGATATCATCGCAAAGATCGAGAATCAATCGGGAGTTGACAATATCGAGGACATCTGCCGCGAATGTGACGGCATAATGATCGGCAGAGGCGATATGGGAGTTGAGATCCCCTTTGAAGAGCTTCCCGCAATTCAAAAGCATCTGATAACCACCTGCCGCATGCTTGGTAAGAGAGTTATTACCGCTACGGAAATGCTTGAAAGCATGATAAATAATCCCAGACCCACAAGAGCCGAGATCAGCGATGTTGCAAACGCAGTTTACGACGGAACCAGCGCAATAATGCTCTCGGGTGAGACCGCGGCGGGCAAATATCCTGTTCTGACGGTTCAAACCATGTCTAAGATCGCCGAGCAGACAGAAAAATCCATTCACTATGCAAGACGCTTTACCACCAACTCCTTCAAAATCAAAAATACCGTTGATGCTCTTTCCCATGCCACCTGCGGAATGGCAATAGACCTTGATGCGAAGGCAATCGTAGTCTGCACGCTGACAGGCGTTACCGCAAGAATGGTATCCAGATTCCGTTCGCCTGTTGACATAATCGGTCTTACAACTAATGAGATCACATGGCGCAAGCTGGCACTCTCCTGGGGTGTTCTGCCCATGATGTCAGAAGAATTCAACTCAACAGATGTGCTCTTCTATACGGCAAAAAAGATAGCATGCAATGCCCTTCCCCTTCAAAGCGGCGACAATATCGTCATTACGGGCGGTATCACAAACGGTGCTTCGGGTAACACAAGCCTTATTAAAGTTGACACGATCTGAAATAAAAAAGTTCTGCCTCACTTATCTGTGAGACAGAACTTTTTTATATTTGGGGTTCATAGCCTTCAAGGAATCCCGCAAGTATCGTACGCATTTCGGAGGCAAGATAAAGAGAGCCGAAAGAGATTACCGCATCCTTTTCTCCAATATCCGAAAGGCAAGCGCAAATATCCCTTGCGCGTTTCTTTTGAACAGAAGAGATGGATTCTATCTTTACGCACTCAAGCATTCCGCCAAGCAGAACCGCCAGTTCCTCCGCCTCCATAGCCCTCGGGCTGTCGGGAGTGAGAGTTATGATCTTTGATACCTTGATTTTGCCGCTTCTTACAAAATCAGCAAAGGGAGCAAGAGCCTTTTCGGGCTCCTTATCCTTTAGCATCCCGAGCGCAAAGGTCACTTCTCCTCCGATCGATCCTGAAATCATATCAATGCTCTCGCAAAGAGCAGTTATACCGCCGGCATTATGAGCACCGTCAACTATAACGGTGGGCGAAACTCCAAGCACTTCGAAGCGCGCGGGAAACCAGGTTCGTCCGAGCCCTTCAAAAACGGCTTCATAGGGAATTGACATTCCAACTCGGTTCAGCGCTTCCGTAACCTCTATAACGGTTGCCGCATTTGTAAGCTGATATGCCGCGGCAAGCTTGGTTTTATAAGCCTTGCCGCGATATGTAAAATCAAGTCCGCCGAGAGATGCATGGGTAAGCTCTGTTTCTCTTTTTACAGGAACGGATATACGGGAATTTGCTCTGACGCATGCATCCGAAATAACAGCCATGACCTCAGGCGATTGAGGATAGCTTATAACCTCCTGAGTTCCCTTTTTGATGATACCGCATTTTTCGGCGGCTATCTTCCCCGGAGTGTCACCGAGAAGCTCTGTGTGGTCAAGTCCGATACTCATTATAACTGCCGCAAGAGGAGGATCAATAATGTTTGTGGCATCGAATCTTCCACCAAGACCGCATTCAAGCAATACCACATCGCATTTTCTGCCGAGGAAAAAAAGAAAACCGATTGCGGTAACTACCTCAAACTGCACAGGAATTGCCGATGTGGAGCCGTCAAGAATAGCTTTGGGTATTGAAAAGGGAGCTGTGCCGCCGTTTTTTGCGGACTCAATATCCTTTTCCATTTCGCAAACAGCATCAAGAACCGTTTTTGTATGATTGCAAAGCTCCTCAAGACTTATCATTTCACCGCTGACCGTCATTCTTTCTCTGAAATCAAGAATATAGGGAGAAATATAACGTCCTGTATTGTATCCCGCTCTGCGCAATATGGAATCAAGCATCGCGGCACATGAGCCCTTTCCGTTTGTACCCGCTATATGCACAAATTTCAGCTTTTTCTGCGGTTCGCCGAGATAACGGCAAAGCAAACGCATGCGCTCAACTGTGGGTGCGCCCGCTGTTCTTGGAAAGGAATATATTTTTTTCAGTGCGTTAACATATGTCATTTATTCACCTAAAAGGAACTTTCTTGCATTTTCATATTCCGCTCTCGCCGCTATCATGGCGCGCGCGGACGGATTCTTTTTGAGAACCGCCCGAAGCATTATATTCTTCGGCGTTTCCTCGGGATCGATAAGCTCAAGAGCATCGCAGGAATATCCCTTTGATTCAAGAAGCTTGAGACGAAGAGCATCGGTCGCCGCATCGCAAAGCTTCTGGCGCAGCATCGAATGCTCACTTACAAATGAAAGAGCCGAGCAATTAAGCTTATGATTCAGTTCATGATGGCAGCATGGCGTGGAAAGAATAACCGGAGTTTTCCATTCCGCAGCCTTTTCGAGAACGATATCGGTTGCGATATCACAGGCATGGAGCGATATCACAAGCGACGGCGGCGTATCGGTTTCATATTTCATAATATCACCGCATATAAATTCAAGTCCGTCAAAATCAAGACGCTTTGACACAGATGAGCAATACTCGATAACATCGCTCTTCAGATCAACTCCGGTCATATGGACCTTGCGCCCGAGAATATTGGCAAAATAATAGTAAACTGCAAAGGAAAGATAGCTCTTTCCGCAGCAGAGGTCGCAAATTCTGAGAGTTCCCTCAGATGGCAGATGCTTTTCTATATCGCGTATATGCTCAAGAAACCTGTTGATCTGTCTGAACTTTGGACGTTTTTTATCGTGAACTCTTCCCTTCTCATCGCTGATCCCAAGAAGCTTCAAAAAATCCTCGTCTCCACGGAGGATATAGTTCTTTTCCTTATCGTTGGTCATAACGATATCCGAAGCCGACGAGGCGATCTTCTCTTTTGTTATTCTTCCTGCGCCGATAACGGTCTCTTTTCCGTTTTTCGAACGCTTATATTCACATTCGCCCGCACTTGTTATGACATTTATCTGATGATACCCCGAGCAGATCCCCGAAATAACTTCGATATCACTGATATCGGTATTGGTATGCACCGCTTTATTATCCGTTCTGAAGGTCTCTGTCTGAAGCATTGCCTTACCGCCGATAAGACGGACTGTCATTACCGATCTTTTGACCTCTTTGGATTCCGGCTTCGATAGCACAGCCTTTTTCAGCGCACCGCAGGCTGCGGTTTCGGAAATAACTGTACATATTTTAGTCAGCTCCGGGGAAAAACTGTTACTGTCCGTCATCGTTCTCTTCCTTCTTCTTTTTCTTAAAGGATATCTTTGATTCTGTTCCGTTCAAGAGACGCTTGATATTACTTCTGTGCATGAACACCACCATTACTGTCATAAGGAAGGCAAAAAGAATATCAAATCCCCATATAGTGTTATTTGCAACGAACCATTCGGTGGTTATCTCATCAACCGTATGAAGGATAACGGGATAAAGCAGAGCCGCCATTACAGAACCGAGGGAAACATACTTTGTTCCCGCAACGATAACGACAAAAATAAAAAGGATAACAAGGAATACGAAGGGATTAAGCATAAGCATTGCCGCCGCGCTGGTTGCAACTCCCTTACCGCCCTTAAAGCGATAGAAAATCGGGAACATATGCCCGAGCACACAGAAGAATGCAGACATATATCCGCCGAGAGTGAGCCCCAGCAGTGCAGTTCCGATAGTTACCGCAACTACAGCCTTTAGCATATCTCCGATAAGTGTAAGCACCGCCGCCCCGTTTCCAAAAGTACGGAGCATATTGGTAGTACCGCCGTTGCCACTTCCGTGCTCTCTGATATCGTCGTTATATCTTTCCTTTGAAACTATCACCGCAAAATTGAGAGAACCGAGAAGATATGCAGACGCTATGCAGATGACCGCAAAAACTATCATTAGCCAGCTCGGTGCGCTTCCCTTTTCAATAAGCGTCTGATAAAGGCCTCTTGCCATAAATCCGTTAAATATCATTTCTTATCTCCTTTTCAAAAAGTGCTCTCAATCTTGAAGCGTTTTTTGCTTTTCTTTCGGCAGTCTCAGCTTCAAGAGAATGCAAAACGGTTATATTTCCATCCTCGGCGATCTCACATTCGAGGATAGCTCCCTCCTTAAAGGAAATCGGCGCGCTGTATTTATTTCCGTCTTCATCAAAAAGAACGGCTATATCCGATTCGATCCTGTCAACAGTAAGCTTTTTTATCATAAAAATTACCCTTCACTGTTTATTTTTATATTACTTCTGTTAATTATATCATATTGCGGAAGCTTTTTCAACAATTTATTTTATGTCTGTGAAAATATTTTTTATCTGCATTTGTGCAAATTGCATATCGATTTGCACATTTTGTTATATTTTGTCAAATGATTTTCTTCGTTTTTGGATTATTTGACATAAAATTTGTAAATTTTCATACCAAAAAAATCTAAAAAAACTAAAAAACAGTCATTTTTTGATTTTCGGGCTTTATATCGGCGTTAAAAATGCACAAAAAAGCCAAAAGAAAGCCGAAAATGCCTTTTGACTATTGAAATTATACAAAAATAAGTGTATAATATATAGTAGAAATTCTAGTAGAACGGAGTTGTTGAAATGAAAACGAAAACAAACGGCGAGCTTGCTCCATTTTTCTTTCATCAGGGTACTAACTACCGTGCATACGATTATCTCGGTGCACACAAGATAAAAAACGGCTTCGTTTTCAGAGTTTGGGCGCCAAGAGCAGAAAAGATCTTCATCACGGGAGATTTTTGCGGCTGGGATGAAAGCGTTCCCATGAAGAGAATTACAGAAAACGGTCTCTGGGAAGGTAAGATATCGTCCAAGCTTGATTTCGGAGAATTCTCCAATTATAAATATAAGATCATCGCAGGGGGCAGAGAGATTTTCAAATCAGATCCCTATGCCTTCCATTTTGAAACACCGCCAGCAACCTCCTCAAAGTTTTATGACATTGATGGCTTCAAATGGCATGACAGCGGCTGGATGAAGGAACGGAAAAAGAATAGTAGAGAATTCTATTCCCTACCAATGAATATCTATGAGATGCACCTCCTTTCATGGAAGACCCATGAGGACGGCACTCCTCTGAGTTATCTCGAGCTCGCAAAGGAGCTCCCGCCCTATATAAAGCAGATGGGATATACCCATGTGGAATTTATGCCTGTTATGGAGCATCCCTATGACGGCTCATGGGGATATCAGGTCTGCGGTTACTATGCGCCCTCTTCAAGACAGGGTACTCCTAAGGATTTCATGACACTCGTCGATACACTGCACCGTTCCGGGATAGGCGTCATCCTTGACTGGGTCCCTGCTCATTTCCCGAAGGATGCCCACGGGCTCTATGAATTTGACGGAGCTCCGCTCTATGAATATCAGGGGTGGGATAAAATGGAGCACGAGGGCTGGGGCACGAGAAGATTTGACCTCGGCAGAAATGAGATCGAATGCTTCCTTGTTTCAAATGCAGCTTTTTGGGCTGAGAAATACCATGCCGACGGTCTCAGAGTTGACGCGGTTGCTTCCATGATCTATCTCGATTATGAAAAAGAGCCCGGCGAATGGTTGCCTAACGCCTATGGTGACAACAGAAACCTTGAGGGTGTGGCATTTCTTCGCAAGCTCAATTCATATATGATGAATGAATATCCCGACGTTATGATGATTGCCGAGGAATCCTCGGCTTGGAGAAATATAACCAGCTTTGAAGGAGATACCGGTCTCGGATTCACCCTTAAATGGAATATGGGATGGATGAACGATCTTCTGAAATATGTAGAGACCGATCCGCTTTTCAGGAAGCACGTCCATGACAAGCTTACATTCTCCATGTTCTATGCCTTCAATGAAAAATTTGTTCTGCCCATCTCTCATGATGAGGTCGTTCACGGCAAGAAGTCGTTCCTTGATAAGATGCCGGGCGATTATGAAATGAAATTCGCAGGCACAAGAGCCTTCATGACATATATCATGGCTCACCCCGGCAAAAAGCTGTCCTTTATGGGCGCTGAGATCGGTCAGTTCAGAGAATGGGACTATGAAGGGCAAATAGAATGGTTCCTTCTTGATTACGAAAAGCACGCGAAACTGCAAAAATTCGTAAGCGATCTCAATCATCTTTATCTCTCCCATAAGGAATTCTGGGAATGTGAGGATTCATGGGAGGGCTTCAAATGGATAGATGCCGATAACAAAAACGAAAGCATCCTTTCCATGCGAAGGATCGATAAGGCAGGAAACGAGATCATTATCACGGTAAACCTTACGCCGGTCGAAAAGCCGAATTTCCATCTCGGAGTTCAGCAGATGGGAGAATATGAGGTTCTGCTTTTCTCGGATGATGACGAATACAGCGGAAGCGGCAGACCGAGA
>JAFTXK010000109.1 GCA_017461635.1 Clostridia bacterium
ATCTCATGAAAAACAGAATTTCAAAGCTTATCTTAGTTCTGATGATCGTCTCTGTCATCTGCTTTGCACTTTCGATTGCTGTATGCGCGGCAGAAGAGGAAGTAGAAACCACCCCCACCATCATCAGTGAGGAAGCGCAGGGAAGCTCATATTCCTGGACACTTGATTCCAAAGGTACACTGACCTTTACTAAAATTGAAAGCGACACCCTTGATGTCAGTAACAGCAACACCGTTTTTAACGAATGGAGAAAGAAAACAACAGAAGGTCAGACCGAAACCAATGAAGATCTGGTCAAAGCCATTGTTGTCGGAGAAGGGATCGGTACCATTCGAAATCAGCATTGGAAAACACCTGTTCTCGGCGGATATAAAAACCTCGTAAGCATCCATTTGGTATCGGCAACAAGATTTACAAACCAGGCTATGACCATGGGCTTTTTTGAGGGCAATGAAAAGCTTACGACTCTCACCCATGCTTTATCGGAAAACAATGCAACAGGCGTTATCAATCTCGATAAAGTACCGAGATTTGATTCATATGCTCCTGATGCCAAAAAAAGAATGTTCAAAGACTGCGGTGCCATAACAGAGATCATATTCTCCGAAACCAAGGCTACGGAAACAGATGCCATTTTTGAGAATAGTATGTTCAGCGGTTGCGATTCACTGACAACTATCACGATTCCCTCCTGGGTAGAATCCATTGAAGCTGACGCATTTAAGGACTGCATTGCGCTCACCTCTATCACAATTCCTTCATCAGTTACAAGTATCGCCGCAGGGGCATTTTCAGGCTGTAATGCACTCACAAGCGTAACTATTGAAGGTAAAGCAATCATTGAAGACAGCACTGCATTCCCCGATAAGACAGATCTCAGCATCTGCTGTCTGAATGCCAAGACAGGTGATGCTCTTAACGCCTTTGGATACGCAAGTACCCAGATCGTTGGTAAAATATTCATCGGTGAGCAGATCGGTGGCGACTATCATTATTCATGGTCTCTCGATACCTCAACAGGTATTCTTACCTTTACTCCCGGGACTGATGCAAAAAATAATACTATCCTTCGTGCCGATTCAAATACCACCGCTCTTAAAACATGGAAAGCTACATATTCATCCTATGTTTACCACATAGTTTTGGAAGAAGGCTTTACAGAAATCACAACAAACAACTCGGCAGGTCCCGCTCCTCTTCATAATTTTGCAAATCTCGAAACTATAAAGCTTCCCGGCACGTTGACAAAATTCGAATCCAAATATGATTTCAAGGGCGTATTTTCTCTGAACCCTAATCTCACAACCATCTACAAAGGCGAACTTACAGAGAATAAGATGGGAACGGTCGACCTTTCCACTATAAATAGCATGGGGGGAAATTCCTATGGTATCGGACGCATGTTCCTTGGCGACAGCTCGATAAAAAAGGTTATTCTACCTTCCACTAACAGCGGAAACAATAAATATATAGGCGCATATATGTTCAGCGGATGCACAGCTCTTGAAGAGGTAAATATTCCCGTGTGGGCAGCTTCGATCAAAGAAAACGCCTTTGACGGCTGCAGTTCGCTCACCCGACTCACCATCGAAAATCCCGACCTTGATCTCTCGCTTTATTCTTCCTATATCCCCGATAATGAGGGAATGATCATCTACTGCACTTCCCAGGAACAGTATGATTATGTTGCAGAGAATTTTACAAATGCAACTCCCAAGGGCATTCAGATCTGCGGCGAGGAAGCAGGCTATTACTCCTGGTCTCTCGATACCCTTACAAAGGTTCTTGAATTTACCCCCATCGGCACCGTTACAGAGCTGCGAACATCGAAAGATCTTACCGCCTTCAATACTTGGAAAAATACTTACGGAGATATGGTCGAGCATATCGTTTTTGACGATGGATTTGAAATTGTCTGCGGAGCAAACGCAGTTTGTGCAACGGCAAGATATAATAATCTTATAAGCATAGATCTCGGAAATATAACCACTATCCAGTCAAACTGGAATGACTGCGGTATGTTCCAAGATAACCTCGCGCTTACCACCATTTACAGTAATAATGCGGAAAAGAAAACAGGCGTTGCCGATATTTCTTTCATTAAAACTGTCTATGGAAGCTCTGCCAATTCGGGATTCCATCAATGGTTCCAGGGTTGCACCGCTCTTACAAATGTGATCCTACCCGAAAAGATGCCCCAAACCCATAACAGTGCTCCCGTAAATTATATCGTAACCTCGGCATTTAACGGCTGCATTGCTCTCGAATCGATCATTATTCCCGATTATATTGTTACTATAAACGCAAATGCCTTCGCAGGATGTACAGCTCTCCGTCAGATCACGCTTATGAGCGGTAATACCGTTCTTGCTGATGCGAGCAGCCTCCCCGACAGTGCCATTCTCACAGTCCTCTGCGGATCAGCTTCGCAGGCGGAAACTATCAAATCATATTATAGCAATACAAAAACAGCAACCTACAATTCCCTTATAAGCCATGGCTTCTCGATTCGTTATAATGAATATAACGGTCTGCGCGCTATCTACGGCTTTGATACCGAGCATAATGCGGCGATAGAGACCGATTTCAAGCTTACCCTCGTTGAATACGGCGTTATGGTATCTACAAAAAGCGAATATGAATACTGGGGCGTAGGTCTCACAAATGTAAACGGCAATTATGTAACAGCGAATTCCTCTATCAAGAAGATCGCAGTTACAGAGACCAAAAAATATCTTTCCGATCAGGATCAAAACTCAAATACCCTTGATTTCGCCTGCGCGGTAACAAAATATACAAATAACTATACAACAGATATCCATTTCTGCGCTTATTCGATCCATGTTGACGAGGCGGGTAATGAATATATAGCTTATACCTACTGCGATGAAGATACAAAATTCATGAATCTCTATGATTTTACCCTGAAATTCTATAAGGAAAATCTTTTCAACATACTTTCAAATAAGAAGGTCGACGAGATCGCTGTTTGGAACACCTTGATGCAGGGTGCGCATGAAAAGGTAAGCGAGCTTGCTGTCGATGGATATGATGCAACAGTTACCCTTGTTGCGGACGGTGATTCCTATATCGCCTTTGTTAAGGGTAACGTTGCCGGAACAGCTCCTTCTGCTGATGCGATCGATGCTGCAAATGCTATGGTTGCTGATTATTCACCTGCAATGACTATTGCTCTCGGAGTTAATTCAAGCGAAACCATCCCCGCCAACACCGTAACCTTTGATTATTCATCTCTTGCGGCCACCGTTGCTTCAAAAAAATATGACAGAAGCACCGAAATGGCACAGCATTGTCAGGGCATGTGCGTTGACGATAAGAATGAATATATGTACTATTCTCTCACGGGCGTTGTTGTAAAGGTAAGGATCTCAGACGGCGAAGAAGTCGGAAAATTTACCGTTTCAAGCGAGCACAATACAGGAAACAGCTTCCATATGGGCGACCTTGCATATCACAATGGCTATCTCTACGGAAGCGTAACCTATTGGGGCTCGGATAAGACCTATATCGGAGTTATCGACTGCTCAAAGTTAGAGGGCAATGTAAGCGAAACAAACGCCGCAGGCGAGCAGGTGATCTACGGACTTTACTGCCCGCAGTTCAGCGAAACGCTTTCAAACGGAAATGATGCCTTCAGACTTAGCGGACTTGACGGCATAACGGTGGGCACTCTGCCCGGAAAGGGCTATGTCAAAGCCGATGGCACCGAGGTCACCGACACCGAAAAATATCTGTTGGTTGCAAGAACCAATGGTGAATTCGGCGAGGAATATTATGATAATGACAATAAGGTGATCTTTGTTTTTGATTTTGACGATATCACAAAGGAAAATCTTCTTCCTCTGAACGGCGCAAGAGTTGCACAGGAAACTGAAGATAAGGTCATCAACTGCAAGCAGAGGCTCTTCGTTTATACAGGCTTCAACAGCTATGGTATTCAAAATCTGAGCTTCGATAAGGCAACGGGCGATATCTGGCTCTCTTGCTATGGAAGAGGCGCGGCTTCCGAATTTCCTCTTTCAAGCGGAAAGGTAACTTATGTTGTTGACGGCAGTAAGAAGCTCTATCTCGATGAGATAGAGGTTGGTCAAAGCATTTCTGCCGATAGCGAAAACTATGAGACGGCAAGAGCAGTTGCGGCTCTTTATTTGGATACTGCCGATCTGAATGAGGATGGCAATACTGCAGAGCAGATGCTTGGCTGGCATATGACGCTGAAATGCATCTGCGGCAATGGCGATATCGATTGTCATGAGGCAGAAAGCTATGGAGATAACGGTCATGCGGCAAAAATATGCTGTGCTGACCTGACTAGCGCAATGGGCTTCGATTCACTTGGCAACGGTTATTTCTACTGGGGCGAAATGTCTACAGGTACAAAAACTCATGAAAACGGAAACACAGAAACAACAAACGGAGGAAAATCTTATCTCAAGCGTCTGAGCAGTAATGTCGGCGCATGGAAATTCCTTAATCCATAATTTAATACTAAAAAGGGTTGTCTCGCCGATTCGGTGAGACAACCCTTTTATAATTTTTAAAAAAACAAAAATTTCCTGTTATCAAAGCTATTTTCCAAATATTTATTTTCCATTTATGTGATTATTCTTCGGAAAGAATGCAATAATATAAATATCAACAAAAAATGCACCTTGGCGGTGTCTCTTTGAAATTCAAAGAGAGGAAAGGAATATCTGATGAAAAAAATTATTACAATATTTTTAATGCTCGCACTCTGCCTTGCCGTTTTCAGCGGCTGCTCGAGAAACGGAGCAGGCGGCTCTGCAGCCGACGTCCACGTTTTCTATTACACTTACAGCGATACCTATATTTCAAGCGTAAGAAGCGCGCTCGACCGCGAGCTTACCGATGCGGGCATCTCCTTCCAGGACTATGACGGCGGCGGAAGCCAGACCACACAGACCGAGCAGATCCAGACTGCTATCACAAAGGGCGCTAAGCTCATCGTTGTCAATATCGTAAATACAGGCTCGGACGATGCGGCAAGCGGTATCGTAACTCTGGCAAGAAATGCGGATATCCCCGTAGTTTTCTTTAACCGCGAGGTCTCCGATGCAGTTATCTCCTCCTATGATAAATGCGCATTCGTCGGAACACGCGCCGAGGAAGCCGGCATACTTCAGGGTCAGATGATCGGTGAATACCTGCTTGAGAATTATGATACTATAGACCTCAACGGTGACGGCGAGATCTCCTATATCCTCTTCAAGGGAGAGGAGGGCAATAACGAAGCTATCTACCGCACTCAGTATAGCGTTGAGGAGGCAAATAAGCTTCTCACAGATGCAGGAAAACCCGCTCTGCGTTTCTATGACACGAGCAACCCCAACAAATATCTTGTGGATAAGAACGGTCAGTGGTCTGCCGCGGCGGCAAATGAATATATGGTAACAGCTCTGACCTCTTACAGTGAAGCCGGCGGAAACATGATCGAGCTTGTTATCTGTAATAACGACGGTATGGCTGAGGGCGCTGTCTCAGCTCTCAACGGTGCAGGCTACAACCTCGGAGGCAATTCTAAAATGATCCCCGTTTTCGGAGTTGACGCAACAGATGCGGCGCAGAATCTTATCAAGGACGGCAAGATGAGCGGAACCATCAAGCAGGATGCCACCGAAATGGCTGAGCTGATTGAAGAGCTCGCCGAAAATATCATTATCGATAAGGAAAATCTGCTGGAGGGCATGGAAAATTATAATATCGATGAAGGCGTAAACAAGATCAGAATTTCCTATTCAAAATATCTCGGTTAAATGAAAGGGGCGTTCGGAATGCCGGAAGTCAATGAAAGTATACTGCTTCAAATGAATGATATCAGCAAAGAATTTCCCGGGGTCAAGGCTCTCGACGGCGTTTCGCTGACGGTAAGACGCGGCACTGTACACGCCCTCATGGGCGAAAACGGCGCGGGAAAATCCACCCTTATGAAATGCCTTTTCGGTATTTATTCCAAAAGCGCGGGCAGCGTTTTTCTCGAAGGGCGCGAGGTCAATTTCAAGAATGCAAAGGACGCGCTTGAAAACGGCGTTGCAATGGTCCACCAGGAGCTTAACCAAGCACTGAAAAGAAGCGTTATGGATAATATCTGGCTCGGCAGATATCCGAAAAAGCTTGGTTTTATAACCTCTGAAAAAATCATGTACAGAGAAACAAAAAAGATCTTCGATGAGCTTGGAATCGATGTTGATCCGCGTCAAATCATGAGCACTATGCCCGTTGCCAAGCGGCAGATGGCAGAGATCGCAAAGGCAGTATCCTATAATGCCAAAATACTTGTGCTCGATGAGCCGACCTCCTCCCTCACAGAGCAGGAGGTTGAGCACCTTTTCAGAATAATAAATATGCTCCGCGACCGCGGCTGCGGCATCATATATATATCTCATAAAATGGAAGAGATCCTGCGGATTTCCGATGATATCACCGTTATGCGTGACGGAACTCATGTTATTACCGCTCCCGCCTCGGAGATGACCATGGATAAGATCATCCGTCTGATGGTTGGAAGAGAGCTGACAAACCGCTTCCCTCCAAAAACCAACAAGCCCGGAGAGACTGTCCTCAAGGTTCGCGATCTGACCGCAAAATATTCACATGTAAGGGATGTTTCCTTTGATGTAAAAAGCGGCGAGATACTCGGTATCGCCGGTCTTGCGGGAGCTGGAAGAACCGAGGTTCTCGAATGTCTTTTCGGCATTGCAACAAAGGAAAAAGGCCGTTTATTTATAAAAGATAAAGAAATATACAACAGAAACGCGCGCGAGTCCATAAGAAACGGCTTTGCACTGCTGACCGAGGAACGCCGCAAAAACGGAATTTTCGGTATTCTCGATATTCTCGAGAATACCACTGTTTCCAATTTAAAAAGCTATCTTGCAGGCGGTATTTATCTTAAAAACGGAGCTCGAAAAAAGGACACCGACAGAATGATAAAATCACTCAAAGTAAAAACCGCCTCGAAAAAAACTCAGATCAGAACACTTTCGGGCGGTAATCAGCAGAAGGTTATTCTCGGCAGATGGCTGCTTACAGAGCCCGATATCCTTATGCTGGACGAGCCCACCAGAGGAATTGACGTCGGTGCAAAATACGAGATCTATCAGCTTATAATCGACCTTGCGTCAAGAGGCAAGGCTGTGATAATGGTTTCGGGCGAGCTTCCCGAGCTGCTGGGTGTTTGCGACCGTATATGCGTCATGTCCGGCGGACTTATGGTTGGAGAAGTGGACGCAAAAAACACTTCGCAGGAAGAGATCATGACTCTCGCCGCAAAGAATGCGTAAATCAGAAAAGAAAGGCACGGTTAATATATGGAAATCATCAGTAGATTCAAGAATATGGACAGAGGTGAAAAAAAGGTCTATATTCGGGAGCTTCTTTTAAATAACTCACTTTATATTTTTCTGATCGCGGCGGTTATCATAATTCAGATACTCAATCCGGCTTTCCTTTCGGGGCGTTCGGTAGTAAATATCATTTCCCTTTCCGCAGCAAATCTGCCCATTGCACTTGGTATTGCAGGGGCTATCATTCTGACGGGTACAGACCTTTCCGCAGGACGAATCGTAGGAGCAGTCGCCTGTGTTTCAGCTTCCCTGCTCCAGACCTCGGGCTATCCCAACAAGATGTTTCCGGGGCTTGATACTCTTCCCATACCCGTCGTTCTTCTGATAGCCCTTGCCATAGGCGCGCTGGTCGGTCTTATCAACGGCTTTTGTACGGCGCATTTCAATCTGCATCCCTTCATCGTTACCCTGTCAACTCAGCTCATCGTTTACGGCGCTCTGCTGATGTTCCTAATGACGGGTAACAACAACGGTCAATCGATCTCGGGACTTTCCGGGGGCTATACAAATTTCATAAAAGGAAGTATACTCTCTCTCGGAGGAACTCCTATACCGAATTATGTATGGTACGCAATCGCCATAACGGCACTGATGTGGTTTATATGGAATAAGACCGCGTTCGGTAAAAATATGTTTGCTGTAGGTTCAAATCCCGAAGCGGCAAATGTTTCGGGAGTAAACGTAAAGCGCGTCATAATTCTCGTTTTCACCTTGGCGGGCATCATGTATGGCGTTACGGGCTTTATCGAAGCGGCGCGTATCAGCTCAAACTCTGCGGCAACCGGTCTAAACTATGAGCTTGACGCCATTGCGGCATGCGTTATCGGCGGCGTATCCTTTGTGGGCGGTATCGGTAAGATCAGAGGAGTTATAATGGGTGTTGTCCTTCTCCGTCTTATCTTCGTAGGACTTACCTTCCTCTCCATAGATTCAAATATGCAGTATATAATTAAAGGACTCATAATCCTGATCGCCTGCGCCATCGACATGAGAAAATATCTGGTTAAAAAATAAGGAGCTAATATGGCATATAAGAAATTCAATATTTACGGCGGTATAAATATATCTGAAAAGGCGGTTTCTGTGGCAATAATCATCGGACTTCTCGTTCTCGCCGCGATCATGGTCCTCGGAAACAGAGTAGGCTTCACAGCCAGCTTCGAAAGCAACGGCGAGGTTATTTACGAGCAACATCTCCATTACGGAGATAAGGTCAGCGAGCCCACAGCCCCCATTAGAGAGGGATATGTCTTTACAGGCTGGTAGTCCGATATTGCAAGAACCCAAAAATACGATTTTGCCAAAACAGACCTGAGCGATGATATAACCATCTACGCCGCATGGAAAAAAGCTGATACAACAGCCAATGTAATGCCTATCAATATCAGCAACTCCCGATATGAGATAAAATAAACGCTCATATAAATATTGGGCAGCTCTAAATACTCGCCATGAAGGGAGTTTTTAGAGTTGCCCAATTCTTTATAAAGAAATATAATTGATTTTTTTCGGATATTCTATGCCGGAGCTTTCATTCTCTATCTTTATTTGCTCACAAACAGAATACTCTCACCGCTGTCAAGCTTTAAGCCTATCTTTGTATATATCTCACCGTTCAGCTCTTCAAATGAGCTGTAAACAGAGCTCATATTGCCACTTACCGCATCCCAGATCTCAAGCTTATGCTCACCCTTCAGATATGCAAAGCCATTGTAATCCTCGTCATTTGCATTTGTAAAATAATATATGTCCGTATCACCGTTTTTCTTATGAATGTAGCTCATCATTCCTCCGCCGCGTATTCCCGCAGAGAGACCAAGCAAACAGTATTCGGGATAGTTGGTGTTAAGTGCCCCCGTACATTCAAATCCTGGCATGCCGGCAATGTAAACATCATATGATAAACCAAAGGATTCAAGTGCTTTAAGTATCTTTGCACAAGGAACAAGATGACAGCGGTCAACACCGGTTAGCGTCGAATATAGGAAATAAGCCTCGCCGCCATTATCGTTATAGTTATAAATATAATCTCCTGTAATGTTTTCATCCTCAGCACCGTCTCCGAAAATATGCTTTACAAGGGTCTTGACTTCCCGGCAGGGATCATCACAGCCGTCAAATGTAATTTCAGCAGCCCTTGTCGGCAAAACACCTGTTCCGATGACCTTTCCGCCCTTATCGAAAAATTCCGCCGCAGTGCGCATACTTCTTACGCTCACAACTTCGGTAGCAGGTATCACAAGCACTCTGTAATCACCTTTTTTCAAGCTCTCGTCAAGGTGCTCGGGATGAAGAACTGCAAGATCTCTGCCCGAATAAGAGCTGATACTGTTTATAACCGACATATAATCGGTTATATCAGGCGTTTCGGGATATTCAAAAACGCCCTCCGGTACTGCGGATTCGTAAAGAGACACTCCCCAATGAAGCGAATATATAGGATAAAGAACGGCAACATCAGTCATTGTTTCGCCATGGCGCAGAACGCTCTGAAGCCTTCCCACATATTTTGAATAATCCCCTGCTCCCTCAAAATCCTCGGGCAGATGTACCATCATCATGTTTGCTCCTCGGGCAAAAGCAGTGGAGGTCTCGCGATAAATTATATCTTTATTTATTTTCTTGTAATCACCGAAAGCTTCACAGGCAACAGTTTCTGTACCGCTGATCTCAGCAGCACCTTGGGCAATCTCCAGTGAATTCACGCCGTAAAGATACGATTTTTCAAGCTTTGCACAGGGTGAAACAGTCTGAACTAAGACCGCATCACCGAGAACCCATGGGCTTGCCGTGATCTTAGGCTCGGTAAGGGAACCGAAAAGACGCATTCCTTCTGCATCCGCAGTATCTCGCAATGCTTTCATGATACCGCCTGCGAGCATTTTTGCCCGACAATCCATGAGCAATGGCTTGTAACGCTTCTGACTGTCCTCACTGCAATCATAAAGACAAGGATAAATGGGGGCAGGGTCAAATCCGTAAAGACTTTCAAAAAGACTGTTATAGCCCTCGTCCCAGTTACGGCGATTGCGTGCCGAAAAACAAATATCCGAGAAAGCAAGTACATCAAGAGTTTTACCTATATGATGCCCGAGGGATGTTCTGAACAGATCAAGCACTGCATCAAGATAACGCATGCAGTCACCGTAATTGAGCAAATTTACTCTGTCCTGTTCATCATCCTCAGCGCAGAAATAGCGGCAAACCCGCCAGTTTCCGAGAGGTGCCTGCCAGTCAAGCTCGCCGTCACAAACAAAGCTGCGCAGATTGATAAGCTCACCGCGTTCCTCCACAGCAACAACTGACAAGATCTCGTCACCGACGGGGATCTTAACCTGCTCTTCCTTTGTGCAGTAATATTCTCTCTTAAAAATCACTCTCGAACGGATACTCTCATCCTCATCGTCAAAATAACGAACAATGGAAGCTTCAATGCCGGCTTCAAGATTGAGAGCAACCTTTATACCGTGTTTTTCAGCACAGTCAAGCAAAATACCGTAAATACGGATGAGATTCATAGGACGTATATAATCAAAATCATCGTGTGCGATCTCGGGAATGATAAGTCCGATATTGTTTTCTGCGCACCTTTCTACCGCAAGCGCAATATCATCTGCCGAGCTGTCAGACGCAAGATCAACGTAAAGGCAAAGTCTGTATTCCGAAGGGATATCAAGAAAAGCCTGCTTTAATGAATCAAATGAGTTAAATTTAGTGTTTTTCATGTATTCTCCTAAGTCAAAAAGTTGGTTTTTCCTTCCAAAGAGTAGTATAACATATTTGAGCAAATTTTGCAATGAATATTAAACAAATAAAAAATAAGTTTTTTTGAAAAATGTTATGATACAATTGATAGGTGACAAATAAAAAGAGAAATAGCGACCAGATGTGATATAATGGTAATAACCACAAAACCAACACATCACAAAAGGAGCTATTTCCAATGAGTATTATAACATCA
>JAFTXK010000110.1 GCA_017461635.1 Clostridia bacterium
ATTGTTTATCTTTTAATAATTGAAATTTTATAGTTTTCAGCAAAGCCCATACCGTCAAAAACAAAATTTGACGGTATGGGCTTTATCTTTTATTTACGAAACGTTTTTACATTTCCTTTAATCATTCATCCCAAAATGCAGATCAAAAAATTCTATTCTTCGGTTCACGAAATCTATGAGATATGCCTTGGCTTCCTCAAAGCTCGAACCGCTTTCCGCACCGTAAAAATTACGCTTTTCAAGACCGCCATAAAGAGCATCATCCATCTCGGCAGAAGCTTTTATCTCAGAGGAAAATCCCTCAATGCTCTCCGCCATCATAAGCACCATAGGTCTGAAGGCTTCGGCATAATAAGAGCTTATCCGCTCCGCCATATCTTCATGCCCCAGCAGAGCATTGAACCATGAGGGCACAGTTCCGTTATTTCTCGTCTCACTCGAAGCGACAAAAAGCATTTCGGGCGAGGTAAGATCAGCATACAGATCATAATTTCCAAGAGAGCAATCATAATCCCAGACACAGGAAAAATTCAGCTTACCGCCATTCCCTTCCCTGTCCTTATAAATATGAAAGCTGGAAATTCCGCCGTCAATATTAAGCACAAATTCCTCAAGAAGATATCTGAAAATCAAGGAGTCAACATCTGCATATTCGCTGAAATGTTTGCCCTTATCGTTATAACCGTTCTCGGAATAAAGAGCGTCCTCAAAGTCACATACAAACTCTTTTATGTATTCCACCTGTGCCTTTGAGGCACATTCGGGCGACTTGATAACAACAGGTAAACCGCGCTCGGTAACAAATCCGCTGACCTCATCGGGATATCGCTCGGGATAATCTACCTCAAGGAGATAACCTCCCGTGATATCCTCAGGCTCGATCTCCGTCTCAAACCATTTTGAACTGCCCTTTTCAGCTCCCGTAAGACTGCCGCCGCGCGGATATTCATCGGGATCAAGCAAAAGAAGATCTTCGGTCTCGCTTTCAAGATCATATATAGCTATCTTGTTCTCCGCTATATCTATTTTTTCGCAGAGAAGATATGAACCGAGATATTCTCCATGGGCATAGAGATCCACAGATCTACAGGAGGGCGAATAACCCTCTATAGCTTGAACCATATCAAATACAAGTCGGTTACGAAGAAGAGACGGATCATAATAATTTGCCAAAAGCACGTACTTTTTCGCTTTCGCAAGCCCGAGAAGAGACTGCGCCGCCGAAAGCTCTATCTGATAGGGCTTTTTCTCGGTTCCGTACCATGTGGCGTTTCCTCTGCCGCGAATCTTTTTAAGTCTGCCTGCCGAAAGAAGCTCTCCATCCGAAGAAATAAGAGAAAATGCTCCGCTTGATGAATAAGAATGGTCATCACTGGAATCGATCTTATCCATGCTTCCGTCATCGCTTATGAGAAAGAGAGACGGAAGATTCGCTGAACGCATGACCTTGACCAAAGCTTCGCCGGCACTGAAATTCTGTGAGGCGAGAAGCATTTCCGCGCTTTCACCATTTGAAACAGACTTGCCGTTTATTTCCGTATCCTCTTCAAGTGACCAAAAAATGTTTTCTGCATAGGACGGAAGATAAAGTGAATATCCCTCTCCCGTAATATCCTTCTGAACCGATATGCGTTCAGTGCCGATGATAACTCCGATACTGCACGCTTCAAATGACACGGTCTCAGTATCGGAATTTACGCTTTCCGTGCCGTCAGACATTGCCGGCACATCGCCGCAGGCGCAAAGAATAAAAATCAGAGCAAAAAACAAGCAAATTCTAAGAATTTTCATGACATTATATCAAGATAAGGGGGATATTCGGGTGCGTCATCCTCAGCATATTCCAGAAGGATATCGCTTCCGTTTTCCTCTGCCTCTTCAAAGCCCATCATTTTATAGGTTATGTACATTATCCTGTTATGCTCGGTCTCCCTGAATTCCGCCGTCAATCGCTTTCCGTCAGCCTTTGCAAGCCTTACTGCATATGTCAGCAGTGCAGTTCCAACTCCTCTGGACATCACTCGGCAGGAAACGATAAGAAGCTTCAGCATATAAGCATCCTTCTGCTTCTCCATCAGCATTATGCCAACCTTGCCGCTGTCACCGTATTTATCGGTAAGAGACGCGATAAGAAAGATATGATCGGGAGAGTCTATAAGGGCACTTAGCTCATCGAAATCATAGGTATATCCCGTGGAATTGAGCTGATGTGTACGCAAAGTAAGCTCATGAACTCTGCGAAGATCACCTTCACTGACGGGAGCTATCTCCAGCTTCATCCCAAGGGTCATTAGAAATTCCTCGGCAGATCCGCCAAAGGACTTTTCATCATTTTTGCGCGCAAAATCAGCGCGGTACATGCTTCTGCGGTTCTTTGCATCCTCGGTAATAAAAGCAGGACTTAATTCATCAGCTAAAAGAAGGCTCTTGAATTTCGCCGCATCATAGCATCTTACATCGGGCAGAGCAAAAGCCACCTCGTCTCGCTCAAAGGGATTATCATCGAGAAAAGCCACCGAACCCGCCTTGATCCCGAGATTTGAGATGATATTCTTCAAGGATTCCGACTTTGCTCCCCAGCCGATTTCGGGGCAAAGGAAATATTCATCAAGCCCGAAGGAACGCAGATTTGCCATAGCCGCCTCTTCTTCATTCTTTGAAGCAATGCTCATGATTATACCGCGCCGATCAAGCTCGGTTATAAATTCACGCATGCCCGGCACAAGCTCCTTGCCGCCGCCCTCGGAGAGTACACCCTGCCAGAGAGTGCAGTCAAGATCGAAGACCAGACATTTTATTTTCGCTTCTCTTGCCATATTATTTCTTAAGGCGTTCTACCAAAGCCGCCATTGCGCCGACGCTGGTGAAATTCGCCTTATTCATTTCCTTTCTCGGAATTTTGAGCGAGAAGGTCTTTTCAAGAAAAACCACCATTTCAAGAGCAAAAAGAGAATTTACGTGACCTTCCTTAAAAAGGTCGGTATTTTCATCAATGCCGCTTATTTTCTTTTCATTTGCAAAAAAATCAAGCAAAATTTCTGTGGGTGTCATTTTATCGATCCTTTCAGTTTAATCGTAAATATATTCGGTTAGCATCCTAAGGAGCGCATCGCCGCTGATGCTGTCTGTCATATTGAAACGGCGAAGTCCGCGGAGTGACTGAGGAAGTCCCTTTGTTATCTCATTTATTCCTTCTTTTATTGTAACGCTCACCTCTGCGCCGTTCTCCGCCAGAACCGCCTCGGAAAGCTCGGTATATTTCCCATGAGGATATGTTATAACAAAGACCTCATTGCCGATACCGCTTTCCATCAGCTCCTTCGACTTTATGAAATCCTCTGCAAGAGCAGTAATATATTCCTTTTCGCTTTCATCTTCTCTTGGGAGTACGCCTGTTCTGGGATCTGTATCCAAATAGGTCTGATGCATATCATAGGTATGTGACTGAAAATCAAGTATGCCAAGCTCGTAGGCTTCCTTTGCTTCTTCAATGCTGAAATGTGGATGCATGGATTCTCCCGTGTCCTTATATGTTTCCTTACCCATGCTGACGCCGATAACGGCAACTGTTCCGCACTGCCCGTATTTCTTAAGTATCGGAAGAGCGATATCAATATTGCTTGAATAGCCATCGTCAAAGGTTATAAGTATCGGATTATCGGGCAATGCCTTGCCATAATTAACATAGCTTCTCAGATCGTCATAGAAAACAGCCGTATAACCTGCTTCGGTCAGCGCCGCTATCTGCTCTTCGAAAGCCTCGGCGGTTATAATAACATCATTGGCTTCTGCGGCATCCTCGGTGAGCGCATGATACATAAGTATCGGAACCTTTACGGTGAGCTCTTCACTGCCGAAATCTTCATTATTCATTTCCATAAGATCATAGTCAGCAGTCTCAGAGGTGGTAAGAGTGCCGAAGCTTTCGGGAATATATATTTCTTCATTTCCGAAAATGTAACCGAGAGCCGCAGAGCCTACGCAGTTACGGAAATGATAACCGTCATAGAAAAATCTCGGATCATGGGAAAAGGCATTATAGCCCCAGAAATTATAGAAATCGGTTATTTCGGCAAGCCTTGTTGTAAATTCCGCGAGCTCTGCTTTATCATAGCAAGCGATCTCCGCATCATACATGGGCGAGCCGATAAGGATAAAGTTTATTTCCTTCTCATCGCAAGCCCTCTTGATATTTGCAACAGATTGGAGAGCTTCATCTATATAATCAAGGGGTCTCGAATATGTTATATCAAATTCCGCGCCTGCCATGTCGGCATAATAGGAATCGATATCCGAGATCGGCATTGTATCGCGGCGGATCTTATTATAAGCACCTGTTTCCGCAATGAAAACATTTGAAGCATCGGGAAGATAGGAACGCCCGAAATACGATCCAAGCTTATCAAGAGAATAGGACGGATTGCAGAAAAGATACTTCCCATAGAATATCAGAGGATTGATGGAATCATCAACCTTTGCATGGAGATTGTCCTTCAGCAGATCCTCCTCGCTGTCATAGCGGTAAGCCGCCTCAGGACCGATAGCGAGAACAAGATTTTTTACGGTGTTATTTTCAATAACGTATAAAGCCATCTTCTCCATGTCCGCAAGGTCGCCGCCGTATGTGAACATATTGAAAAAGTCAGCGTCAAGATATTCGTTCAGTTCCTCGACAGGATAGGAAGAGGACTTTGAACAGCCGAAAATGTAGGAATCGTATTCATCCCCGTATTTATCTATATATGCTATCTTCGCCACGCGCGGATTCTGCGTCATATTATATTCATAATAATCGAAGATCACATCTCCGAAAACGCCGAAAGGGTCAACTAAAATATTGAATGCGGCATAAAGCAAGGCAAAAAGCAGACAGGCCGCCGCAAAAATTATAAGTTGTTTTTTCAGTGACATTTTATCCTCTTAAAAATTGAAATAAAGGAAGGTGGAAACGCTCGACATATTAACGAGAGAAAGAACCAGCAAAAAAGCAGCCCATATGATATGAAGTACTGTCAGCCTTTCGCCTTCTCCGCGCTCCGGGCAAAGCGAATTTGCATTGCCGAAGCAGAAGCAGATGCCCGCGGAAATAATTATCGTTCCGATAACGGACAGATTCTCTTTGAGTGCCGAAGCAAAGCCCGAAATACCGCCGTCAAGAGAGAAAAGCTTACCGTAAACCGTTATCGCGTCTGTCATACATTCGGCATCAAACAGCACTCTCACAAGCATCATCACAATGAAGGTGACAGTGCATCCGACGGCTGTCGGTATCTTCACTCTGTAAAGGGTCAGCACATTTGAAAGCGCAACCAGCGCACCGCAGACCAAGCCCCAGATGATATAATGCCATGCCGCGCCATGCCAGATTCCCGAAACCAGAAAGGTTACGAGAGTTGCAAAGATAAGCTTTGGTATTCTGTCGCCGAAGCCGAAAAGATTATTGAAAACGGTATCGTTGAAGAAACGCGAGATAGTCATATTCCAGCGCCGCCAGAAATCCGCAAAATCCCTTGCCTTATATGGCGAATCAAAATTGACGGGAAGCTTGATGCCAAAAAGCAGACCAAGTCCGCGCGCCATATCTATGTAACCCGAAAAATCAAAATAATATGCAAATGTAAATGCCAAAACGCCGATCCATACCTCTGCACTGCTTGATGAAGCGATGCCGCCCGAATAAAAAGCGGTCGCATAATCTATCATGGGATTTGCGAGAATGACCTTTTTCGCCGCGCCGATGGAGAAAAGCAGAATACCTCGCATAATATCGTCCTTGTTCCAACGAAGCAGGCTATCGCCATCAAGCTGAGGAAGGAGCTCATCATGCATAACGACGGGCCCTACTATTAGCTGAGGGAAAAAGGTGATAAAGAGCATATAGTCGCAGAGATTGGTTTTTTTCAGCTCGCCGACATATGCCGAGACCACGGAAGCCAAAATCTGAAAAGTAAAAAAGGAAATACCGATTGGGAGTATCAGCGAAAGTGCACCGATAGATGAGCCGAAAACTCTATTTATATTCTCGATTATGAAATTAGTATACTTAAAATAGACCAGAAGTCCTATATTCTCTATTACCGACAAAGTAACGCAGAGAATCCTCACCCATTTTTTCTGTCCCTCTCTTTTTATCAAGCATATCATCAGATAGTTGAAAAGCACAGATCCCAGAAAAATCGCAAAGAAATCGGGTTGCCCAAACGCATAAAAGGCAAGCGACGCAAGAATAAGCCATATTTTTACAAGCATCGGCTTTTTCAGCGCACGCAAAATGCAGAAAACCGCAAAAACTATCGGGAAAAAGCCGAAAATAAAGCGGTATGACGAAAAAATCATTATTTTTGCTTCCTTAAAAATATTTATTCATTATATTTTATCACAAAATGCCACATAATGCAATAGATTGAGCGGTTATATTTTTTGGGAAATGTAGTGTTACAATAGATGTGAGACTAAAAATAAAAAAAGAATAGAAAAAGTGATTGAGTTCTGTTAAAATAGAATTACCCCTAACTCACATCAACAGAAAGGACTCAATCACTTCATGAAACATTATACCACAAACAAAC
>JAFTXK010000111.1 GCA_017461635.1 Clostridia bacterium
ACATAGCACAGGCGGAACTGTTATTTATAAGCAGACGATATCAAAGACTGCGGATGAAACAGAAAAGAACCATACTATCAACTATGTATCGGAATTTGAATCTGCTTTTAAAACAGCCTTTGAAGATGCTTGGGCAAAGGTATGTGACGAAAAGGTAGTTACAGTTGATATTTACAAGGTCGATAAGGACACCGACACCGATTTCACATCTCTTGCAACATCGAGTACGGCGGATGCTATCGGTATCGTTCTTACAGGCGATGGTCTTACAAATATTAACAAAAAGCTCGCCGAGATCTATGCTCTTCATAATGATGTGAACAGCAAGGTCTGGGTGATCGAAAACGATGGCACGCTTAATGGCGAAAATGCGGCTATCACACTTGATGCCTGCATTAACAGCGGCGACAGACCCACAGGCGATGCTTCTTTTGCTCTTTACGGCGCTGACGGTGTTAAGGGGCAGAGCTTTGTGCTTACGGCAAACGAGCCCCATGCACTGATTCCTTCTCCTCTTTGGATTTCGGGACAGGGAATACTCACCACTGCTGAAAATATTACCTTTGAAGGCGGTCTCCTCAGCTCTACAGGCGAGGACGGATCCATCTCATTCTCCGCTCCCGCGGTTTCCGCAACCTTTGAATCTGTCGGCGTTGGCGATGCCGAGGATTATGGAAATATCGAGAGCGTAGGTCTTTGGATCTATAAGGACGAAAAGCTTACAATAAAGGGCGCAGGCGCAATGCCCGATTATGCGAGCACTGCCGAAACTCCCTGGAAAGGTAAAGCGATTACCGAGATAGAGATCACAGAGGGTGTTACAAGCATCGGCGCATATGCTTTTGCTGAGTTTGACGCAACTGTAAACATTCCTAAGTCCGTAACTGCGATAGCTACAACTGCTATAAACAAAGGCTCTACTATCGTCAGCTATGATAACGCATATGCAAATGAATTTGCAAGCACTAACAGCTTTACATTTACAAACCTTGGCGGCTTTGGTACTATCGGTGCTGATCTTTATTGGCATCTCGATACCGAGACAGGACTTTTCACTGTAACAGGTACAGGTACGGATCTTTATGCACAGGATGATGATGGAAATAAGTTTTATCCGGCAGTAGATCCTTGGACCGGAGGTAACTGGTCGACGGTGCAGTATTATGAGTACCGTAACGCCATCACAAAGATAGTTATTGAAGCTCCGATAAAGTCTATCCAGGATTATTGCTTTACATTTCTCGATAAATGTACCACCGTTGAACTTCCCGAATCTTATACCGGAATGAATTCAATAGCCTTCCACGGATTGAATACTTTGACTTGCCTTTATACAACCGGACAGACCCCCGAACCAGGCATAGCTAATCTTTCCAATTTTACAAGTATTGGAAATTATGCCTTGACTTATGCGCCGTTCACAAAGATTATTTTCAATGACAGTGTTAAAACAATAGGCACGAAGGTATTCTACAAATGTGAAAAGCTAACAGAGCTTGATCTGCCTGAATCTCTTGCCACTATCGGTGATAATGCATTCGCTTTGTGTACGGGTCTTACTTCGCTTACTCTTCCCGAGAGTGTAACAAGCGTACACGCAAATGCTTTTCAAAGCAGTACCAATATCGCAACTCTTACGGTTAAAAACTCTTCTCTTGAAATTGCGGATTTCGCTGCAAATCTCACAGGTCTTAAATTGATCGTTGCTCCCGAGGGCTCTCCTGCTCATGACTATGCAGTGGAGAAGGGAATAACCTTTGAAGCATATGAAGAGGTTATTGCCAGCGGCGAATGTGGCACAGACCTTTACTGGAAGCTGGTTGACGAGAATGGCACAGGCGTTCTTAAAATCTACGGTACAGGTACTACGGTTGATATAGGTATGCCCGGTTGGCCGGATAATACTGCGATTTCTACTTATTCACCTTGGTATAATTATTATTCTCAAATTACTAAGATTGAATTTTGTGATTCTGTTACAACTGTTAATAAATTTACATTCTATGGTATGAAAGCTCTTAAAACAGTTGAGTTGACCCAAAATTTAAAAACAATAGCTCAGGGAGCGTTTGCTGGTTGTTCAACGCTTTCAACTATGTATGTTAAAGGTACAACGCCTACAGTTGGAACATATGATCTATCCTATGTTGCTGATCTTTCGGGCGGATATCAATTTGACAGCAGTGGTTTCAGCGGTGTAAATAATATTATTCTGGGTGATGCGCTTTCAGGTGCTGTTGGAGATAAGGCTTTTGCATATCTCGATTCGATCACTTCGCTTACATTCCCCGAGGGAGTAACAAAGGTCGGTTATAGAACAGTTCACCGAAACAAAAAGCTTACAACCCTTACCTTCCTTAATAAGGATACCGTAATTCCTGATAATTTCCTTCTTGACACTGCTGAGGAAAATGTAACACCTCTTGAAACAGTATACGGTTATAAGGAATCAACAGCCGAGGCTTGGGTTGCAATTGCAAATCAGTATTATGTTGATAATGCTATCGATAGAGAGATCACATTTGTTGCTCTCAAAGAAGCCGTTGCAACAGGTAAGGCAGGCGAAAACCTTGAATGGAAGATTGTAGAGGAAACTGATGGTACTCATACCATGACGATCTATGGTACAGGTACAAAAATTCAGCCGTATATCACTAAAACAGGCACATATGAAACAAGCGGTGCTTATGGCAGAGATCACTCTATATATGATTGGGCACAATATTACTCTACGGTAAAAAAGATCATTATAGAGGCTCCCGTAACCGACATGGTTGGTTATACATTCAATGATTTTGATAAGGTAACAACTATTGAACTTCCTACCTCAATGACAAAAGCTCCAAGCAGCGGATTTAATGATATGGAAGGTTTAAAAACCCTCTATACAATAGGACAAACTCCTGAAGAGGGTGTTGCAAATCTTACTAATTTTACTACTATTGACAGTTTTGCTTTTGTTAAATGTGCGTTTGAAGAGATTATTTTCCCAGAGAACATAAAGATCGAGGGCAACTCATTCGTATGGTGCACTAAGCTCAAAAGTGTTGAGATACCCGAGGGGGCTACTGTTGCTTCATCTGCATTCAGAGGCTATGCAAATAACAACTCTCTTGTTAGCGTAACTTATCCCGCAAGCTTTGACACAGTTGTTTATTCTCCATTTACTGTTTACGGTGCGGATGATGCAAGTAATGCAAATAATTACATTACAACAATTACCGTAAAGAATCCAGATGCTGCATTTGAGGGAATCACTGACGGAGATTATTCTGTATTCCTTACAAAACTTAGTGCTCTTACAACTGTTTACGGTTATACCGGTTCAACTGCCGAGACATTTGTTGAATGTGCAAATGAGTATTTTGATACAAATTCTATTGACAGAACTCTTACATTTATCGCGCTTGAAGAATCCGACGAAAATGTAGTTGTCAAGGATATGCCTATCGGTGATAACCTTTGGTATCGACTGCTTCTTAATGAAAATGGCGAGACCTATACAATGGATATCTATGGAGAAGGTGCAAATTGTTACGGTGCAGATTCCGATGGTAATAAAGTTACCGTAAGCTATAATATCACGGGAACAGATAGATCTTATTATGAGGATCGAGCTAAGATCGTAAAGCTTAAAATTTCAGCTCCGAATATTACATCTTTTGCCGATTATATGTTCCAGGATATTGCTATTGAAACTATCTAGGTCAATGCCAATATTACCGAGATTACGACAAGTAGTGCTTTCAATGGTATGAGAAACCTCAAGACATTCTATACAACAGGTCAGATCCCTGAAGAAGGTACTGCAAACCTTACTAACTTTACAAAGCTTGGAAAATATACGTTTGTAAGTAACTTGTTTGAGAAAATAATACTCGGTGATTCTATTGCAGAAATCCCACTTTATTGTTTTGGTAATAATCAGAATACTTCTGTGCTCAAGTCTGTTGAGATTCCAGCATCCGTAACAAATATAGCTGATTATGCTTTTGCTCAAGCTAAGAATCTTGTATATATCAAGTTTAACAATGACAATTTCACATATCAAGCGAATTCTTTTGCCGGTATGGCAGCTCGCGCAACAATCATTGCTCCTGAGGGCTCTAAGGGTGAAAGCCTTGCAACAGAGCTTGGAGTTCAGTTTATTGACAGTGCAGAGGCACCTGAGATCGTTGCTTACTATACTAACGATAATTCTGTTCTCCTTCTTGCGAAGATTGATGATTCCAATTATACAGCTTTCTGTACAGGTTCAGCAACCTACTTTAATATGGGTTATACCGATTACTATAAGGCTGTTGAAAGTAAAGACGGATCGAATGGTCCCAACAGAGTTTGGGATGATTATAAATCGCTTATAACAAAGGCGGTTTATGTAAATCCCAATTTCACAAAGATCGATTCATCCTTTGCTAAGCACGCAAGTCTTAAAACCGTTGAGTTGCCTGCATCAGTTACCACAATTACTGAAAGCTGCTTTAACCAGTCCGGTCTTACAACTCTTTATGTTACCGGAAATGAGATGGTTGAAAGCGTTGTTGACCTTCGTAACGTCACATCTATCGGCGGTATGGCTATGGCTGGTTGCCAGGCAAAGAATATCCTTCTTTCCGATGATCTCACAGGTACTTGGGGCAATAATATGTTCTGGAATTGTTCCAATCTCACTTACATCAGAATTCCTAAGGGTGTAACAGGTGCTCAAGATGATCCCTTTAATACCAATACTGTATCTTTGACTACAGTTCTTGTTGAAAATTCTGATTTTGAATTTTCTGACGGTATGTTTGAAGATAGTATAAATCTTTCTACTATCATTGGTTATAAGAATTCAAAGGCTGAGGAATATGCAACCTCTAAGGGTCTTACCTTTATCCCGATAGATGCCGCAGGTGTTCTTAACTTTGACGGTTTCCAGGTTAAAAAAAGCGGAACCAACGGTCTCCGTTCGCTTTATACCGCTAACCTTACTAAGATGGAAACCTACGAAGATGCAGGCTTCAGGGTCGTTGAATTCGGCAGTATCTTGGCTTCTACCGCAAAGCTAACCGCTGCAGGTGAATCTAACCTTACTATCTATAAGAATGAAAACGGCGAGTATAAATCCAGTAGCTTTGCGTTTGTATACCCGATTTATCAGAACGGTTCTCGTACAAATAATAAGATCATTAAAGATACACCTGCCGGTGTAAATGCTGAAACCGGTGAAAAGATTGATCATACTGTTGAATATGCTTGTACGGTCACAGAGTTCAATGAAACTAACTATAATATGGAAGTTATCTCCAGAGGTTATGTTGTTTATGCCGATGCTGAAGGTAACGAATATATAGTTTATGCTGATCTTTATGATGATGACGGAAACAATGCAGATCCCGTAACCGGTAAACTGTATAATTCCACTACTCTTAAGATAGTTTGCACGGAACTTTTGGAAGCCGGTTTGATCGATAATACCTACATTTCTTGGATAGATGTTCAGAATTTTAAAAATGTAACAACAGTAACTGCTTCGTAATCTTTTTTCAAAGCTAAATCTAAGCCGCCCTGCCTTGAGCAGGGCGGCTTTCATATTCCGAAAATTTGGAGATTTTCACTGCATAAATAAAAACATGAAAAAAATTTGCAAAAACACAAAAATATTTTTAATATTTATTTGAAAAATACAATATTATGTGTTATAATATATATTATATAATTATAATCGCGTATTGTATCCTATCTGCGGAGGTGTTTTGATGTTAAGTATCAGAGAAAATATGTCATTTTGGATTTCCGAACTCAGTTCAAGTTCGGGGATTCTCCGTGCGCTTCTTAATATCGTAGACATTTTTGTGCTTTCGGTGCTTCTCTATATTTGCGTCAGATTTCTTGCAGGGATCATGCGCAAAAGATCGGGAAGATTGCTGGTCGGTATCTTTGCGGTGCTTCTGCTGGTGCTGTTCTCCTATCTGCTTAATCTGAGAGCAACCTTTTTCGTGCTCGAAACTGTGATGCAATTCGTTCTTATCGCCATTGTGGTCATATTCCAGCCCGAGATCAGAACTCTGCTCGAAAATGTGGGATATGCCGGCAAACTTCTCGGAAGCAAAAAGCTTTTCATGGGCGAGGATGAGCAGATCGTTATTATCGATAGCATCTGCCGTGCTATCCGCAGCATGACAAAGCATTCGGTGGGTGCGCTTATCATTTTCCAGCGCGATAAGGAGCTCAATGCTTATGACGAAATGAAAGCCGTC
>JAFTXK010000112.1 GCA_017461635.1 Clostridia bacterium
ACGGCGCCCTCGACGTCCCGTTTATCATTCAAAAATCTTCAACAACTCCATGTCTTTTAGGGACGTCGAGGGCGCCGTCCCCTACAAGATAAACATCTTCGATTATTCGCTAAATTATTGTTTATATTAGGTTTTATCTGATTTTTTCAGTCTTATATAGAGGCTGAGGAGTGCTTTGCCATTGAAGGGGATAAGAGGATAGAGGTAAGAGCGCTTACCGTTGACGGTTTTATTTGTGCTTATGAGGACGAAGGTGAGGATGATCCCCGCCGCATAGCCCCAATAATTAAGCAGAGCTGTCAGAATCAGGATTATCACACGCAGGAATTTGAAGGCGTAGCCTAATTCATAGCTCGTTTGCGCGAAGGTGGCAATAGAGACATATGCCATATAGAGAATTACTTCGGGTATAAGCCATCCTACACCAACGGCGAAGTCGCCGAGGATAAGACCGCCGACAATGGAGAGGGAATTGGCTAACATATTCGGCGTATTCATAGAGGCAAGCTTAAGTCCGTCAAGTATGAATTCCACCAGCAGAAGCTGGAGAATTATTGGTATCCTGGCTTCGGAGGTAGGGAGGGTGAATAACAGCCAATCGGGAACTATCTCGGGATTTTTGATGAAGAGATACCATGTTGGTATCAGCACCAGAGTTGACCAAAAGACAAGATGGCGCACAAGGCGAAGGTAGCTTCCCGTCAACGGAGGAAAATAAAAGTCGTTTGTCTCCTGCATGAAATCGAATATTGATGTGGGCAGTATCATAGCTTCGGGCGAGTTATCGCAGAGCAGGATGATGCTGCCTTCAAGTATTTGCGCCACTGCAACATCGGGGCGTTCTGTATTCCTTATTTTCGGAAAGGGATTATACCATCTGCTTCGGATGAGACATTCGCATAGCGACTGATGGCTGAGCGCAAGAGAGCCCGTTTGGATATTCTTCAGCTTATTCTTGATGAAATCCACATATCCCGGGTCTGCTTTGCCGTTCATATAGCAGATGGCGATATCGGTTTTTGTTTGTTTTCCTACGGTGACATAGGACATGGTAAGAGCAGTGTCTCTTACTCTTCGGCGGATAAGGGCGGTATTTGAAATGAGAGTTTCAACGAAGCCGTCACGCGAGCCTCGCATAACTCTGTCATTTTCGGGCTCTTCGGTACCTCTCGCGGGATATGAACGGGAGTCAATAATGATAGCTTTATCTTCAAAGCCGCTTCCTATCATCAAGGTCGCGCCGCTGAGCACCATATTTATCATAATGTCAAGATCCTCGGTGGTCTCTGCCTCAACATATGGAATATGAGCCTTCAGAAATTCTTCGGCGCAGTCCTCAGAGGGCTCGCCCAGGCCTTTGAGCGAAAGAAAATAGATCATCAGCTTTCCCATTACGGTGTCTTTAACGAAGCCGTCAATGTAATAAAGTGTTATCTCATCCTCGCCGATCTTCATTACCTTTTTTAATAGGTCAAAGCTTTCATCGATACGAAGGATCTTATCGAGATGGGCAACATTTTCTCTGTAAAACTTGCTTAATCTTCTCATGACTACCTCACATTTTTAGATTATCTTTATTTTGCCACTGCAACAGCATATTTATTACCGAAAAAAGCGGTATATTTTGCCTTTATCGTTAATAAATTGAAATAGATACTTTACGAAAAGCGTGAAAGGTGGTATAATTTATGAAGAAACTGATTTTTGCGGCGGCAGTATTTATGTTGCTGTCAACTCTTATCATTGGTGTGTCGGCAGAGGAACGGTCGATCGTTTCGGGGGCACTTACTGTACTTGCCGCCAAGACCGACATGGCAAAAACGGCACTTGTTGGCGAGGATATAAGCTTTTCCGAAGAGGATTTTGGCAGGTCGCTGAATCTTTCGGATATCAACACCGTCACTCTGGAAAGAGTACCTGAGCTTACCGAGGGCAGGTTGGTTATAGGCAGTGCAACTCTTGCGGCAGGGCAAAGCATTTCGGGTGAAAATCTTGATATGCTCAAATTTGTTCCCGCATCAGGAGAGATCCGCCAAAGCGGATTTGATTTTTCGACAGGTGAGGGCTATTCTATAAGATGCAATATTTATTTTGTGGATAAGATGAATTACAGCCCTACCATTAGCTTGGCATCGGATAATGCTCTTGCGGTAAATACCCATGATATGGTTTCACGGATCGGCAAGCTGGATGCATATGATCCCGACGGTGATAAATTTGTTTATGAAATAGTTTCATATCCCGAGAACGGATCCTTGGTGCTTCTTGACCGCGATGAGGGCAGATATGTCTATACTCCCAAGGGGGATTTTACGGGCAATGACAGCTTTTCCTATGTAGCAAGGGATATTTACGGGAATTATTCTGCGAGTGCAAGTGTTTCGGTTACGGTGCGCGAGCGCCGTTCCTCGGTCACCTTCGGAGATATCGACGACTGCAATGTTTATAATGCGGCGCTTTCCATGGCTGAGAATTCGCTCATGGCGGGAACGGAAATCGACGGTGTTACATATTTTTCTCCCGATCAGAGCATTACGAGAGCCGAATTTCTCGCAGTTGCCATGAGAGCGGCAGGAATAACAGACCCGGGAAATGTTGGCGAGACTGTTTTTGACGATGACGCGGATATTCCGGGTGAATACAAGGGATATATCAGCGCGGCTTATCAAATGGGCTTTATCAACGGCTCGGAGATAGACGGCAAGACCTGTTTTCTGCCCAATGCCACTGTTACAAGAGCTGAAGCCGCAGTTATGCTTAATTCGATAATATCCTCCGACCGTGAGGTAGAGAAGCCTGTTGTGCTTCCCGTATTTGCCGACAGCAGTGAGCTTCCTCACTGGGCAAGCGACGCTATCTACAGCATGAATTCCATGGGCGTTCTGCCGATGCTTGACGGTTATGCTTCCCCCGAAGCTGTTGTAACCCGCGGAGATGCGGCGCAGATGTTTGAGGCTGTGATGAATCTTTATGAATAAATGAGGTATAAAAATGGATGTTCAAAATAAAGAGATCGAGAAAAAATTTCTGATAAAATATCCCGACGGTGAGATCCTTGATGCTGTTCCGAGGGAGGATAGGAGTTATATTAAGCAGACCTATCTGAAATCAGAGAAGGGCATTACATCGAGGATTCGCCTTCGAAGATATGCTGACGGAGTTGAATATACAAAGACCGAAAAAATGCGTATAAGCGATATGAGCTGCTATGAGGATGAGAGAGTAATAAGCGAAGCGGAATACGCCGCAGAGCTGAAAAATGCCGATCCTGAGCGCCATCCTATCGAGAAAGAACGTCTTCTGCTAAGATGCGAAGGGCATATTTTCGAGATCGATCTATATCCCTTCTGGAGCGACAGGGCCATAATGGAGGTTGAGCTTTTATCTGAGGACGAGGAATATATTCTTCCCGATGGAATCGAGATCATAAGGGATGTAACAGGCGATAAACGCTATAAAAATGCCCGTCTTGCAAAAGAAATACCGAATGAATTATTATAAAAATGAAACAGCCCCGCATAAGGCACTCCTTGTAAGAGCACCTCATACGGGGCTGTTTCATTCATAGTATTTATTGGATTGGTACTATTATAAAGCGATGTTTTTGGTAAAAATACCCGTATCAGTCCGAATTTTTGCCGCAAAAGAATAAAATTAACAATATGTTCAGCAATTTGGGAACAAAATAGTGTATAATTACCATGTATGGCTATTTGATCTTAACTTCTTAAATATTTGAAAGGTTGAATTATATGATTTTTAAGAGGACGAGCTGCATGGGCAGACTGCTTTGCTTTGCTATTATGATAGCTCTGCTGATGTCATCCTTGCCGATCACGGTTTTTGCCGGTGTAAGCGCAAAGAAGACGGCAAATCTTGAAAATGTGCTTCAGAGCGGCGTTTATCGTATCAGAAACCGCGAAAACGGTCTCTATATCGATGCTTACGATATGCTTTATGACGCAAAGGGCTCTGCATATCTTGATGAAAAGAATGGCGGAGAAGCTCAGGATATCTATGTTGAACGTCTTACAGACGGTACATATCTTCTCCATCCCCAGAGCGAGAACGGTGAATATGTACTTTCCTATAAGAGCGGCAGAAGCGACGGCAGTATCTTAACCAAGAGAAAAGAGACCGAAAAAACCGAAAAGTTCGTTATCTATTCTGCCGATAACGGTGCTTATACCATTTCTCCCGCTACAACGGGAGCTGAATCCTTGACTCTCGGAGTTTCCGAGCAGACATCCAGATTTAAGCATAATTATCTTGCCATTTGTAAATATAGCGGTGAGAAGGATCAGCAATGGATCTTCGAGCCTATCGAAACGGAGGGAATCACACTCGCTTTTGTCAGCACAAAGGTTAAGCTTTATGCTGTTGGAACTCTTTATGCAACTCTTGCGCCTTATAATTTCGGTGCAAAGAACGTTACATGGAAGTCTGATGACGAGAGCGTGCTGATGATAGATACAAACGGAAATTATACTGCACTTGCTCCGGGGGAGGTAACTGTTACCGCAACCTCGGGCGATAAGAGCGCAAGCTGTACCATAACAGTTTCGAAGGACGCGGCTTTTACCTGGTATAGTCAGCACAGTGCGGCAAACAGTGATTGGAATGCAACCGCTCTTTCGGGGATATCATTTACTGCCGGCGGCGTAAGAAAACGCTTCATGATCGATAAATACGGCAGGGGCACAGACTGGATGGACGAGGGCTGTTATCTTGCTTCCATTGCAATGATACTCAATAATATGGGTGCAAAGCTTACAAAGGGGTATGATTTCAGAAGCGGACAGACGGATGATCTGCCTGCCGATCCTTATACGGTCGCCCTGGCTAATTCGGGCAATACGGGCGCAACTACCTCGAGAAGCGTTCTCTACGGAAATCCGATACTTGTTTCCAGATCGAATATTGATTCAAGATTCAATGTAAACGGAAAGAGCATAGCCTCTGAAATGACCTATAATGTCAGCAAAAAGGCTATCAAGGAGGCTCTCGACGAGCATCCCGAGGGAGTTATCATTTATTTCTCTCGTCCGTCAAGAAACCGTACACATTATATCGTCTTTACAAAATGCGTGAACCCCGAGGAAAAGAATCCCAATAATTATAGATTTGAGGTCTGCGATTCCGCGTCATATGATGCGGCGCGCGGAGATCATGTTCTCTTTGAAGAGTGTATTTCATATACCAGTGAAGGCTACCGCATGTCAAGCGCGGTGAGCATGATCACTTGGAGTATTGTTGATTGAGAGTGATAAAAAAGTTTTACCGACTGATTTTCTTTTGTAAATCAGTCGGTATTTTTTTGAAAAGGAAGAAGTCAGATGATTATATAATGTGCTAAAAAGTTTTGATGTAAACAACGATTTGCCGAAAAGAAGTGACTTTCTGCAACGAACAATCCCTCAGTCACGGCAAATTAAGTATGCTTTCTACGGATAGGTATTTTGCCGTGACAGCTCCCTTTCCACAAGGGAGCCTTAGGTAAGTGCAAATTTAATCTGTATCATTCTACATTGAATTACTGTAAATTGGATGTAGAAGGATGTATAAACGTGATTATAAGGCTCCCTTGTGGAAAGGGAGCTGTCACGGCGTGTGGATAGAGAATAGAGTGCTTAACTCTATTTTCCGTGACTGAGGGATTGTTCGTTGTTGTTTGTTACTCCTCTTCGCCAAATTATTGTTCATATTTTAATAATTAAATTTTTCATAGTTTGGCAACACAAACCGCCCGTCAAAATTTTTTGACGGGCGGTTTATGTTTTTTTACAAACTGTTTTTCAAAGTCTCTTATTTTTATAAAGAGGACCGTATGTAGCGCAAGCGCGGTAATCCTGACCTTCCTTATCCATGCCGAAGGCGTTCCAAGCGGCAGGGCGGAAGATCTTTTCCTCGGGAACATTATGCATACAAACGGGAATACGAAGCATGGAGCACATTGTGATCAGATCCGCGCCGATGTGACCATAGCTGATAGCGCCGTGGTTTGCGCCCCAGTTGTTCATAACGTCGTAAGCTGTCTTGAAGGGGCTGCCCTCCTTGCCGTCACAGCGAGGTGCGAACC
>JAFTXK010000113.1 GCA_017461635.1 Clostridia bacterium
AAAATCAGCCTTCTCCAAGTGGGAGAAGGTGGCTCGGAAGCATAGCGCACCGAGACGGATGAGGATGTCAAAGAAGCGAATTAATAAAACGAAAGGTGTTTTATTTGCCATGGCAGAATCGGAAAAATTAAATATTCCTTATCCTGTCATTGTTGAGGGAAAATACGACAGGCTGAGGCTGATAAGCGTTATCAATGCGCAGATATATACCACCGACGGGTTTGGAGTTTTTTCGAAGAGCGAAAAGCTGACGGTTCTGCGTGCGCTTTCAAAAAAAACACCCGTTATCGTTCTCACGGACAGCGACGGAGCAGGAGCTCTGATCCGTTCGCATATAGCTTCAGCTTTGCCAAAGGACAGGCTCATTCAGCTTTATATTCCGCAGATAAAGGGCAAAGAAAAGCGCAAAGCCGAGCCCTCAAAGGAGGGTACTCTCGGTGTTGAGGGAATGGAAAGGGAACTGCTGCGTTCTATTTTCGCGCCCTATGCTGTAAAGGATGGAGAAGATTCGCCGGGAAACGCCGATGCATATACCCGTTCCCTTGAAAATCCCCTTTCAAAGGCCGATTTTTACCGCGACGGTCTTTCGGGGCGTCCTGACAGCGCATCAAAACGAGATGAACTTGCATCAAAGCTTGGTCTGCCGATGGGCATGACTGCAAATTCCCTTCTCGCGGCAGTAAAATTGCTCCTTTCCTATGAGGAATATCTCGATCTGGCAGGAGGCATAAATGTCTGAAAAAATTACTTTTAAGAATATAAGTGCCGCGGCACTTGCATATCTCGGTGACTGCGTTATGGAGCTCTCGGTTCGTTCTTTTCTTGTAAGCGAAGGGCTATCAAGCTCTCGCCATCTCAATGCCGAAGCTCTCGACTTTGTCCGCGCTCCCGAGCAAGCGGAAGCCATGCACAATATCATGGACATTCTCTCGGAGGATGAAGCTGCCGCTTACCGAAGAGGGAGAAATATCGGTCATACCAACACTCCGAAGAACTGCACCGTTAGTCAGTACCGACAGGCGACGGGCATGGAATCGCTTTTCGGTTATCTTCATCTTGAAGGAAAACAGGATAGGATAAATGAGCTTTTTGAGATTGCTTATGCCGATAAGATAGCGGCTCTGCGGGAAAAACAGAAAAATCTTTGATTTTAATACAGAATAATAAAAAATACCCCAATAAAAGGAGAAAAACATGGAAAACATCAATGTAAAAATTACAGTTCAGAATTATGGCGAAATTGAGCTTGAGCTTTATCCCGAAAAAGCACCTAAGACTGTGGAAAATTTCGTTATGCTCGTAAAATCAAACTTCTATGAAAATCTCATTTTCCACCGTGTTATCGAAGGATTCATGATCCAGGGCGGCGGATATGACTATATGATGAACGATACAAATGCCGCTTCAATTAAGGGCGAGTTCGCTTCCAACGGCTTCCCTCAAAACGATATAAAGCATAAGCGCGGCGTTATCAGCATGGCAAGAACAATGGTTCCCAACTCCGCATCCTCTCAGTTCTTCATCATGCATCAGTATGCTCCTCATCTTGACGGTCAGTATGCCGCATTCGGTATGGTTACAAGCGGTATCGAGGTAGTCGATAAGATCGCCGCAGTTCCGACAAACTTCAGCGATTGCCCCGTTACGCCGGTTATTATCGATAAGATCGAGATCCTCTGATCTCCATAAAAAGATCCGCGCAGATCGGCTGTGCGGATTTGTGGTATCATATTGAGAGAATACGAACCGAAAGGATTATGGATATGAATGAAAATTACAGAGAACGGCTGGATAATATACTCCGTGCTGTTCAGAAGCCGGGCAGATATTGCGGCGGCGAATATGGGCAGGTATTGAAGGATAAAAATGCCGTCAAGGCGCGTTTTGCCTTCTGCTTTCCCGATACATATGAGATAGGAATGTCAAATCTCGGCATCAGGATACTTTACGGTGTGCTGAACCGTGAGGATGATATTTGGTGCGAGCGTGCCTATGCTCCGTGGACAGACATGGAGGAAATGATGATAAAATATGACGTTCCCCTGACAGCTCAGGAGAGCGGCGATCCTCTGGCGGAATTTGACATCATCGGCTTTACGCTCCAGTATGAGATGTGCTATACGAATGTGCTGAACATGATAAAGCTGGCAGGGCTTCCTCTGCGTTCCGAGGACAGGACAGACGATATGCCCATTATCATCGGCGGCGGCCCTTGCTCATATAATGCCGAGCCCGTTGCGGACTTTTTCGACTGCTTCAGCATCGGCGAGGGCGAGGATGCCCTTGTTGAGTTTACAAAGCTCTATATAAAGATGAAGGAAGAGGGAACATATAGCCGCAGTGCTTTCCTGCATGAAGCGGCAAAGACCGTAGGCGGAATTTATGTGCCTTCGCTTTATGACGTTACATATAATGAGGACGGCACGATTAAGGCTTATACCCCCATATATGACGATATCCCGAAGCGCATCACAAAGCGCATTATGAAGGATATGGACAAGTCCTATTTCCCCGATAAGGTCGTCATGCCCTATATCGAAACGGTGCAGGACAGAATAATGCTTGAGGTTTATCGCGGCTGTATACGCGGATGCCGCTTCTGCCAGGCAGGAATAATCTACCGTCCTGTGCGCGAAAAGACCCCGGAGGTGCTCTGCAAGCAGGCAAAATGTCTCTATGAGAACACAGGTTATGACGAAATTTCCTTGTCCTCACTTTCCATAAGTGACTATACTCAGATCGAGGAGCTGACCACAAAGCTGCTTCAGTGGACTGACAAGAAGAATGTCAGCCTTTCTTTGCCTTCTCTTCGAGTTGACAGCTTTACAAAGGAGCTGATGGATAAGATCGCAACAGTGCGTTCAAGCTCTCTGACCTTTGCTCCCGAGGCAGGCACACAGAGACTTCGCGATGTTATCAACAAGAATGTTTTTGAGGATGATCTGATGCGCGCCGTAAATGTTGCCTTTGATGCCGGCAAAACACAGGTCAAGCTCTATTTTATGAACGGTCTGCCCACAGAGACAAACGAGGATCTTGAAGGTATCGCCAAGCTGGCAACAAGTGTTGTTGATGAATACTATCATAATCCGAATCACAAAAAGGGCAAATCGCCTCAGGTCACCATCAGCGTTGCCTGCTTTGTTCCGAAGCCCTTCACGGCATTTCAGTGGGAGCCTCAGGATACCGTTGATACCCTTAACGAAAAGCTTGACTATCTCGGAACGTGCGTAACCGACAGAAAGGTTCGCTATACCCATCATGAGCCCCATACTTCTCATATTGAGGCTATTCTTGCACGCGGAGACCGCCGTCTCGGAAAGGCTCTGGAAATTGCCTGTGAGGAGGGCTTCCATTTTGATGCTTGGGATGAGCATTTCAATTATGAAAAGTGGATCTCGGTCATAAAAAAAGCAGGTCTTGACCCTGCATTCTATTCAAACCGCCGCCGAGAATACGATGAGATATTCCCATGGGACATTATCGACTGCGGCGTAAGCAAAGAATTTCTTATCCGTGAGCATAAAAACGCTCTGGCAGGCAAAACAACGCCCTCCTGCCGCGAAAAATGCAGTGCTTGCGGTGCAAATAAGCTTGGAGGTGAGAGATCATGCTGCCCGCAAAAATGATTTCGGATGCAAATCCTCAGCCGATACGCATAAAATTCCGCAAGGTCGGCATGCTTCGCTATATTTCTCATCTTGACCTGCAGAGAACCTTTGCAAAGGTGCTTGTCCGTTCGGGTATTCCGGCGTGGTACACTCAGGGATTTAACCCCCATGCAAAGATGGTATTTGCCCTTCCGCTTTCGATCGGAACTCAGAGCGAATGCGAATATCTTGATATCCGTTTGCGCGAGCATATGACCTGCAATGAGATAAAATACCGTCTTAACTGCGTTCTGACAGATGAATTATCTGTTATTGACGTATATGAACCCGAGCAGAAATTTGCCGATATCGGCTATGCACGTTATGATATCGAGATCATCACGGACGGCGCGTCCGAGGAGCTGGCTGAAAAGGTTCGTAAGCTCTTTGAGACCCGACCGCTCATGATGTTCAAGCATACAAAATCCGGCGAAAAGGAGATAGATATCGCTCCGCTGATAAAATCTATGGAGGTTTTCTACAGCGCGGAAAAGGATTCGCTGAATATTTCAGCCGTCCTCTCCGCAGTTGCCGAAAATTATCTGTCACCGGAAATGCTGATCACAGCCATGAAGGATTCTCTTGGGATACTTTCCACCGATATAATGCGTGAGCATTATACCATTTTCCGCACCGCTGTATATCTCTCAGACGGTGAGACAGAATTCAAATAAAATTACGGCGGTTCAATATCGGTTGAGCCGCCGTTTTTCAGGCATAAAATATTCTCGAAAGGAAGCAGGCGAAAAAGATGCAGAAAAGCATCACCGCAAAGGCGCAGGGAAAGGCATAACGCGAGCGATTTACCCCGACCGAGGAAAAGTATATTCCGAGAATGTAAACGATGGTATCAGAGCTTCCCATGATGACAGCGGCGCAAAAGGATGGAAAGCTGTCCGCTCCGTACTGCGTCATCAGCTCGGAATATGCCGCCATGGAGGCACTGCCCGAAAAGGGTCTTGTGATCAGTAAAGTCAAAAGCTCCGAGGGAACGCCGAGAAGGGTTGTCAAGGGTTCAAGAAGCCTTCCTGCAAAATCAAGTACTCCCGATGACGTCAGCATTTTTACGCCCACTATTATCGCTACCAGCGTAGGAACAAGCCCTATGGCACAGTCGAGACCTTCCCTTGCTCCTTTTCTGAAGGATTCGAAGCCGTTTTTTCGACCGAAGATCAGAATGAGGGCCGCGATTCCAAGAACCGCAGGCACAGACATTGCCGCAATTTTTTCGATAAGATCCATTTTTTCACCCTGCATATCAGATTTTAGAGATGCCCTTTAATATTTATCGTTTCCCCATTCCGCATGCGCGGCAAAGGATCAGCGCAAGAGCGGCACAGGAAAGAGAACATATCCAGATAGGCACGGTAACGGCGAAAGGAGCAGAAGATCCTGCTGAACGGCGCAGGGCAAGTATGGTCGTAGGAAGCAGATTTGCCGAGGCGGTATTGAGCACGGCGAGGGTTATCATGTCTCTTGATGCCGTATCCGCTCTGCCTCCTCGCCTGATACTGTCGCCATGGAGCTTTTTCATTGCCGAGAGCGCCAGCGGTGTTGCCGCATTGCCGATACCGAGCAGATTTGCACCGATGCAGGCGGAGATCTCTTCTTTACCTTCGCCGCTTTCAACCGCGTCGGGAAAGAATAGCTTTAATATAGGTGAGATCAGCTTAGAGAGGAATTTTATTGCTCCGGCATCGCGCAGGACCTGCATGATGCCGCACCAGAGACACATTATTCCGCACAGAGATATGGTGAGCGTTACGGCCGCTTCCGCACCGTCAAAAACCGCTCCGCCAAGTTCGGTCAAACTTCCCCTAAATGCGCCAAAAGCTATTGAAATAAGGCACATACCGCCAAAAACCTTACCAAGCATACAGAAACCCTCCCGATATGACAGTATTCGACACAACATATCGTGTCAATCAAACTTTTTTTCACAAAATATCGAAAAAATATCGAAAAAACTCTTGACAAAATAATATGGATAGTATATAATAAGTATACCAAAAAATGTAAATTTTTGGCATAAAATGTAAAGGAGCGTGAAAAAAGCATGAAATCAACCGGAATCGTACGAAAAGTGGATGAACTCGGCAGAATCGTATTGCCTATGGAGATCAGAAAGCTGATGGACATTAAGGTTAAGGATGCCATTGAGATCTATACGGACGAAGATAAGATCGTTTTGGCAAAATATCATCCTGCCTGCGTTTTCTGCAATGATGCAGATGATGTGATATTCTTCGGCGGAAAAAGAGTTTGCCGCTCCTGCATTTCAAAGCTGAAGGACCAGTTCTGACCGCATATTAATCCTATTCGGATATGACATTAAATATTCTGGGGGTTATCTCGCAAATTGTCGAGATAACCCCTTTTTATTTGGCTATCGATCTTTGACAATTGCTTATTAAGAATTTTAATTTATGTTTTTATCTGATATTTATATGGTATGATGTGACATTTTTCGAAAGCTTTGTTGACAATGAAAAAATCATATGATAGAATTAAAATAATTATTTGAATAAGGAGTGAAGCATATGAAAAAATACTTGGTTTTGGTTTTAGCTTTTGTTCTTATTGCCGCACTTTTTGTTTCCTGCGGCGAGACGAAGAATGATGACTCAAATACTGTAACACTGAGAAGCATTGATAATCTTGCCGAATATGCGGTAGTAAGAGGAGAGAACAGCTCAGATGAGGTGACCGCTCTTACAACCTCTCTGCGCAAGGCTATCAATGAGGCAACCGGTGCATCCGTTGCAGTCAAGACAGATTATTACAACAACAAATATGAGATCCTTATCGGAGAAACAAAGCGTCAGCAATCCATAGATGCTTCCAAGGGGCTCAGATGCGACGATTACACCATTAAGATAGACGGTAATAAGATAGTTGTTGCCGCGGGAAGCGAAAAGGCTCTCGGAGAAGCGATAGAGCTTTTCAAAGCACAGTTTATCGATGCCGAGAAAAAGACGATAAAGGTTCCATCCGGCAAAGGTTATTCCTATAAGGGTACATATACCTTTGATAAGCTGACTGTTGACGGTGTGGATCTTTCGGAATTCAATATTTATTATGAAGGAGAGATCCTGCTTGATGAAAATGGCGATCTTCCTTATGTTGAAACACTCCGCACCACCTTTGGTGTTGATCTTTATCTTGAAAGAGACCTTATGATCGATGATTCACATTATATCATCATTGATAATAAGGGACTTACTGTTGATGAATACAGCATAGAGATAGCGGACGGTAATATCTATATCAAGGGAAGCTATAATACCATTGATGATGCTATGGCATATTTTGTTGGCGACTTTCTTGAAGGCAAAAAAACAGTCGAGCTGAAGAGCGGTGAGGGCAGTGAGATAATGAGCATCGGCAAAAAGGATATGTATACAAAAGAGCAGCTCATGCAGGTGCTTACCGATGTTTATAATGATGACAATGCTTGCATCATCGGGCAACAGACCGAAGGCAATAAATCCATGGTAAGCGAAACGATCGCAGACTTTGTTGACAGCACGGGTCAGAAGCCCGGCATTATCGGTATCGACCTCGCTATTTACGGCCTCAAGCTTCCGACTCTTTCGGAGGAAAAATGGAGCCAGACCGTTTGTGAAATCACAGATTATTGCGCTGACGGCGGTATTATCACCGCTTCGGCTCACTGGGATAATCCCTCGGATCCTTCGCAATATGTAAGAGGAAATCTCGATGCAACCAATACGAGCAAGGAAGAATATGAGGAAGATTTCCGTGCCACCATCACCGAGGGTACAGAATATAATCAGCTGTTCAAAAAAGAGCTTGATATCGATGCAAGATTCCTTAAGGCTCTTCAGGATAACGGGGTTATTATGGTTTGGCGTCCTCTCCATGAGATGAACGGCAACTGGTTCTGGTACTGCGTAACACAGCAGGGTATCACGGTCGATGCACAGTGCCTTATTGATATGTGGCAATACGTTTATGATTATTATGTAAACGATTGGGGACTTGACAGCCTTGTTTGGTGCTACGGTCCTAATACCTCCGGTAATGTTGTGAATACTCCCGGCGGAACTATGAGCCCCATGTACTGCTATCCCGGCGATGAATATGTCGATATGGTGGGTGTTGACTGGTACTCGGGCGGCAATCTTGAGATCAGAGAAAATGATAACTATCTGCTTATGGTCGACGAAACAAAGAAGATCGGCGCACTCACCGAGTTTGGCCCCGGTGGTGTTGCAAGAGCGGACGAACCCCAAAATCAGCCTGAATATTACAGCACTGAGGATCTTATCATTGACCTTTGGACACTCAAGGACGAGGGATATAAATTTACATATCTGCTTACATGGACAGCAGGAGCATATTCGATTGGTGTAATGGGCGGCGAAACGGGCGGCTATGAATTTATGAATGAGGATTATACTCTCGGTCAGGCAGAAGTTAAAGCAATGTTTGACGCACTGAAATAATTAAAATAAATACGGCTCAGATGCATTTTAGCATCTGAGCCGTTTAGTTATAAAAAGTCTTTTAAAATAACAAGATCAGCTGTTGATCTTCTCCTGGCATGCGGGGCATACAAGGTCTGCGGGATCGATGGTGCTGTCAAAGCAGATAGTTTCGCCGCAAGAGGGGCATTCGATCTCATAGCATTCTTCGCCGTCAAAATCATCATCGTCCTCATCGTCGAAATCGCCGTCGCAGCCGCAGCAGCCTTCGCATTCGTCGTAATCGTCGTCCTCATCGGAGTAAACATCCTCTTCGAGAGTTCCGAGATCCTCGTCAACCTCTTCGATATAGTCGTTGAGATATTCAACATCCTCTTCGAGATCCGCAATTGTGCGGGACATGTCCTCTACAAGAGAGATAAGCTCGTTTATGATCTTTGTTTCGGGCTTAGATGCATCAAGTGCAAGACCCTCGGTGAGTCCCTTAATGTAAGCCGCTTTTTCTGTGAGTGTCATAATAAAAATTCCTTTCTGATTTTTTAAAATATAGGGGAAGCGACCGGAAACGGAAACTTCCCCTTGATTTTCAGTTCTTATGCTCTGGAAGAATACTCGCCTGTACGGGTATCGATCTTGAGAACATCGCCGATATTGATGAAGAGCGGAACCTTGATAACAGCACCTGTTTCAAGAGTTGCGGGCTTCAGTGTGTTTGTTGCAGTGTTGCCTGCGAGACCGGGCTCTGTTTCTGTAACGGTAAGCTCAACAAGGATGGGGGGCTCAACGCCGAAGATATTGCCCTTATAGGAAATGATCTTGCACATCATCTCTTCCTTAACGAACTTAAAGTTGTCGCCAACCTTATCATGGGCAACGAGAGTTTCTTCCCATGTTTCTGTATCGAGGAAGTGATAGAGATCACCGTCGTCATAGGAATACTGCATGTCCTTTCTGTCGATATAAGCATTTTCGAACTTATCGGTGGGGTTGAAGGTTTCTTCAATAACCGCGCCTGTGATAACGTTCTTCAGCTTTGTACGAACGAAAGCGGCGCCCTTACCGGGCTTAACATGCTGGAATTCGACGACCTGGAGAACCTGACCGTCTCTGTCAAAAGTAATACCGTTTTTGAAATCGCCTGCTACTACCATAAAAAATAATCCTCCGATTAGTAGTGTTAAAATTATATATTTGCACTATATTATAAACTATTTTTGATTTTTTTACAATAGGTTTTGGCAAATATTTTCAAAAAATTTATATTTTTTGCGCCGAGAAGGTGAAAAAAACGAAAAAATGTTATCTCCGCTCAAAAAAAGTCGAAAATAACGGAATTTTTTGGTCAAAAAAACGGCAGGCAAATTTTGAAAAAAGTTGACAAAATCGCAATTTTGAGGTATTATATATTATGTATATCTATAATTAGATTTAAAATGCCTCTATATGTGGCAAAAAAGGAGATAGATTCTTTATGATGAAAAGCATGACAGCCTTCGGCAGAGCCAGAGGCACTGCGGGCGGAAAGGATATCACTGCCGAGATAAAGAGCGTAAACAGCAGGTATCTCGATTGCAGCGTGAAGATCTCGAGAGCCTTTTCCTTTCTTGAGGAGAGGATAAAGCCTTATCTTCAGTTGAGGGGACTTTCAAGAGGAAAGATCGATGTTTATATCGGAGTTGAGGTGCTCGAGAGCGCGGGCGCGGAAATATCTGTGGATACATCTCTTGCTGAAGGATATCTGAATGCGCTGAGAGAACTCAGAGATACATTTTCTCTCCGCGATGATATCAGCGTTATGAGCCTTGCGCGCTATAGCGATATCTTTACGGTGAAGAAGCCTGAGGAGGATGCAGAGCGCGACTGGGCTGATATAAAGACTGTTCTTGATGAGGCCATCGGGCAGTTCATTTCCGCAAGGGAACGCGAAGGAGCAAATATCGAAGCTGACCTTTGCGGTAAGATAAACGGCATCAGAAATATCGTTGACAGGATCGAGGAGCTTTCTCTTGGAGACGTTGCCGATTACAGAGTGAAGCTTGAGGAGAGGATACATAAGATGCTCTCGGATAATAATATCAGCATAGATGAGAGCAGGATACTTACCGAATGTGCTATATTTGCAGATAAGATCGCGATCGATGAAGAGCTTGTCAGGCTCCGTTCGCATTTCAAAGCATTTGATGAATATGCAGACAGCTCTGAGCCAGTGGGCAGAAAGCTGGATTTCCTTATGCAGGAAATGAACAGAGAGATCAACACTATCGGCTCAAAATGCAATAATTCAAATATTGCGCATTATGTTGTCGATGTCAAGACCGAGCTTGAAAAGATCCGCGAGCAAATACAGAATATCGAATAAAGGGGGCATTTATTTTGAAATTTATCAACGTAGGCTTTGGAAACATGGTTGCTCTTGAGCGCATAGTTGCGCTGGTCAGCCCGGATTCGGCTCCCATCAAGCGTCTGGTTCAGGATTCGAAGGATGAGGGCAGAGTTATCGACGTAACCTGCGGCAGAAGAACAAGAGCGGTTATTATAACCGACAGTGAGCTGGTGATCCTTTCCGCTATCCAGACCGAGACTATCGCAAACCGTATGGACAGCGATTCGGATACCGAGGATGAGGAGACCGAGGAGGAGAATACATGAGCGGAAAAGGATTGCTTCTCGTTATCAGCGGCCCTGCCGGAAGCGGCAAGGGAACTGTAATAAAGAGCCTTATGGAGAAGAGCGATGCCTTCGCTTATTCCGTTTCGGCAACGACACGTGCTCCGAGGCCGGGCGAGGTTAACGGAGTAAATTACCATTATATCACCCGTGAGGATTTTGAGGATAGGATAAAAAACGGCGGTATGCTGGAGCATACGAGCTATTGCGGAAACTATTACGGTACACCGAAAAAGGAAGCCGAGGAAGTTCTTGAAAGCGGCAGAAATCTGATCCTTGAGATCGAAGTGGAGGGTGCGGAGAATGTTAAAAAGCTCTATCCCGAAGCCGTGCTTATAATGCTTTTGCCTCCAAGCTTTGCAGTCCAGGAAGCAAGGCTCAGAGGAAGAGGTACAGAGCCTGAGGAAAAGATACTTGAGAGGCTCAGCCGAACAAAAGAGGAGATCCCGAGGGTCGTTAATTATGATTATATAGTTTATAACTATGACGGCGGCGCAGAGTATACTGCGGAGGATATCATTTCCATAGTCCGTGCGGAAAAGCTCCGTCAAAGCCGTAATGACCAAGCAGCAAAAAAATATTTTGAATAAAAATTACTAATATAATTATTTAGCCTGAAATATGGCATGGAGGTATTTATGATTTTCCCGTCTATCAGTGATCTTACAAAGGATAAGTACAATCGTTATGAACTCGTTATCGCAACCGCAAAATGCGCGAGAATGATAACCGACGAATATGTTAAGGAAAGAGAAACCGCAGAAAAGATGACACAGGGCAATAAGGATGCCGACAAGGCTATTTTTGCCATGATAAAGCGCGAATTTCGCGATGAAAAGGCAGTAAAATGTGCAATAAACCGTCTTTTTACAGGTGATTTTGTAATTCTCGATCCCGAGGCTGCAGCGGCAAAGAGAGCGGCAAGAGCCGAGAGCGAACGTCTTGCGGCAGAGAGCAGACTTCTTGCCGAGGAAGCAAGAAAGAATGTAAAGATCGATTTCTCAGCAGAGGATGATGATGAAGAGATCATCCTTGAGGATGAGGATATCATGGAAGTAGAGGAAGGCGAAGAGGACTAAAGGTCCGATATGCTCACTTCGGGGAGTATCTATCTCCGAAGCACCGACCGTTTCGGAAAGGAGAAATGCGCGATGCCGCAATATGCAAGCGTTTATATACTTGACGTACCCTTTGCCCTTGACCGCGCATTTGACTATTATCTTCCGGGCGAACTGCGCGAAAAGGTGAGAGTAGGAGGATTTGTAACCGTGCCCTTCGGCGGGGGAAACAGGCGTACTCTTGCTATTGTCACCGCGCTGTCGGATAAATGCTCACTTGATGAAAAAACGGTGAAGCCGATAGTTTCGCTTTGTTCAGAGGAGCTTTATCTGGATGAAAAAAGACTTGGTCTTGCCTTCTTTATGCGTGAGCAGACCCTTTGTACAATGGGTGAGGCAGTACATGCTATGATTCCCTCGGCGGCATTTTCCCGTCTTGTTGAGTATTACCGCCCCACTGATAAGGAAGGCTTACCCAAATCAAGGAATGAACAGCTGAATGCCATTCTTAACTATATCAGAGAGAAAAAGATCGTTTCCGAGAGCTCTGTAAAGGAGGCTTTCGGCTCTTGTGCAAAGGAGATCGTGGAAAAGCTGGGCTCAAGCGGATTCATCACAAGAGAAATGACGCTCAGAAGCGGTGCAAAACAGCAGACGAAGAGTAAATTTGCCCTTGCGGTCTCTACCTATGAGGCGGAGAAAATAGTTTCAAGAGATAAAAATGCTCTCTGCCGTGTCAGCGCAAAGGGACAGCTTGATGCGCTTTCGGCACTTCTTTCCTCTGAAGGCGTCCTTTCGGATGAAGAGCTTTTGTCTATGGGTGTAACAAAGGCAAATCTGCGCGCTCTTATTGAAAAGGGACTCATAACCGAAGAAAAGACCGTGGTCTACCGCGATCCGTATTCCTCGGTATCGGCAGACAGATATAAGAAAATAATCTTGACTGATGAACAGCGTGCGGCTTATGATAAGCTGTCGGAGCTTGCCGACAGCGGTGAAGCCAAGGCGGCGCTTCTGCATGGGATCACAGGAAGCGGCAAAACCAGCGTTATGACCGCCATAATCGACAGAATGCTGGCAAAGGGAAAGAGTGTTATCCTTCTTCTTCCCGAGATCTCTCTTACCCCGCAGACGATAGGTATATTTAAAGGAAGATACGGCGATGTCTGCGCCGTAGTACATTCTGCACTTTCCTCGGGAGAGCGTTATGACGCATATCTGCGCATAGCCGAGGGCTCGGCAAGGGTCGTTATAGGAACGAGATCGGCAGTGTTTTCCCCCGCAAGGGATCTTGGACTTATAATAATCGACGAGGAACAGGAGCAGACCTATAAATCGGATCAGAATCCGAAATATCATGCAAGGGATATCGCAAGATATCGCTGTGCATCCGAAAAAGCACTGATGCTTCTGGCATCGGCAACCCCTTCTCTCGAAAGCTATCAGAAAGCCGCAGAGGGGAAATATACACTTATAAAACTGAAAAACCGTTACGGCGGAGCAAAGCTGCCCGAGGTCACCATCGCGGATATGCGCGGAGAGGCTCAGAGCGGAAATATCTCGCCTCTGGGTGCGCATCTTACGAATGAGCTTTGCAGAGTTAAGAATGAGGGAGAGCAATCTATCCTTTTCCTTAACCGCCGCGGATATAACACATTTGTAAGCTGCAGAAAATGCGGAGAGGCGCTGGCCTGTCCCAATTGCAGCGTTTCCATGACCTATCATACAAAGCGGGGAACTTATAATGAGGGCTATCTTGCCTGTCACTGGTGCGGTCATAAAGAGGCTCTGCCGGAGAAGTGCCCAAAATGCGGATCGGATAAGCTGGCGCATATGGGCTATGGAACCCAGAGAGTTGAGCAGGAGCTTTCGCTTCTCGTTCCCGGCGCAAGAGTGCTGAGAATGGATACCGACACAACCTCGACTAAGTTTTCCTATGATAAGCTTCTCGGCTCATTCAGAGCCGGTGAGGCAGACATACTTCTCGGAACACAGATGGTCACAAAAGGGCATGATTTTCCTGGGGTAACCCTTGTGGGAGTGCTTCTTGCCGATGCATCTCTCTATCTTGATGATTACAGGGCTAATGAGCGGACATTTGCGATGCTTACGCAGGTTATCGGCAGAGCAGGCAGAGCTTCCGAGAACGGAAAGGCGGTCATTCAGACAGGTAATCCTGATCATGATGTTATAAAGCTGGCTTGCGCACAGGACTATGAGACCTTCTTTGAGAGGGAGATAAAATTGCGTAAATTGCTGGTTTTCCCGCCCTTCTGCGATATTGTGCTGATGACGGTAAGCTCAGAGGACGAAAAAGAGCTATTTGTGGCTGTGCGTAAGCTCTGCGAGGAATTTTCAAAGCTGACACAGGAAAACGGAGAGTTTTCAGATGTAAAAATGATCGTTTTCGGGCCCTTCGAAGCTCCTGTATATAAGGTAGAAGGCAGATTCAGGATGCGTCTTGTGATAAAATGTCGTCTTAATCGGCGAAGTCGTGAGCTTTTTGCCTCTATTCTTCGTCTCTTTTCGGGCGAAAGAGCGGTAGGACGCTCAAAGAATACTAAAAAACCATATCTTGCAATAGATTTTAATCCATCATCTTTATAAAAAACGCTAAATTAAGGAATATAACAACATATTTAATGTCAGAATTATAGGAGAAATATAAATGGCAAAATTAAATATACTGAAAATAGGCGACGAGACCCTTCGTAAGGTGTGCCGTCCCGTTGAAAATGTTACACCAAGAATTTGTACACTTCTTGATGATATGATCGAAACAATGCATGAAGCCGAGGGCGTTGGACTTGCGGCACCCCAGGTTGGTGTGCTGCGCAGAGTTGTTGTTATTGAGGTTGAGGAAGGAAAGATAATTGAGCTTATCAATCCTCGCATCATTGCAACTGCAGGCGTTCAGGAGGAGGTAGAGGGCTGTCTCTCAGTTCCCGGCAGAAGCGGAAAAACACGCAGACCTATGCATGTCACCGTCAGAGCAATGAATCGCAAGGGTGAGGAATTCGATATCAGCGGAAGCGGACTTCTTGCCCGTGCATTCTGCCATGAGCTTGATCACCTTGACGGCAAGCTTTATATCGATAACGCCATCGAAATGTATGACTGATTAAAGCAATAAACAATAATTTGTCGAATAGTTAGTTGATGCCTTATGAGATCCTTCGCCGAGGCTCAGGATGACAATAAGGGATCGCCCACTTGGTTTCCTATTGTTAAGTCAACCGTGATTTAACGTAGGAAACATTGCTAAAAGTACAGTACTGTCATCCTGAGCCTCGGCGAAGGATCTCATAAAATGTTAGTTACTTCTCCTCGACAAATTATTGTTTAGCTTTTAAAATTTTGTTTTTAGAAATCATCAATCATTTAACGAGGAAAACATGAAAATACTATTCATGGGAACACCCGATTTTGCCTTGGCTTCCCTTAAAGCACTCTGTGAAGCAGGTGAAAATATCGTTGGTGTTGTCACCCAAACCGATAAACCAAAGGGCAGGGGATATGAGCTTACCCCACCGCCCGTAAAGGTCTATGCCGCCGAGCGTGGACTGCCAGTATATCAACCTAAAACTCTTCGCAGCGAGGAATTTGACGCTCTTCTCCATGAGATCGACCCCGATATGATAATCGTTGTTGCCTTTGGTAAGATACTACCCGAAAATGTTATAAATTATCCTCGGCATGGCTGTATCAATGTCCATGGGTCGCTTCTGCCCAAGTACCGTGGCGCGGCACCGATGCAGAGAGCGATCATAGACGGCGAAAAGGTGACGGGTATTACAACAATGTATATGGATGCAGGGCTTGACACCGGTGATATGATCCTAAAGAGGGAAGTGGCTATTGGTGAGAATGACAATTTTGAGGATATCCATGATGCTCTTGCAGAGTGCGGCGCGGATCTGCTTCTCGAAACCGTAAACGCTATCAGAAACGGAAGTGCACCGAGAGAAAAGCAGAATGATGCTGAAATGACTTATGCCGCGAAAATCGAAAAGTCGGATTGTCTTATCGATTTTTCAAAGAGTGCAGCCGAGGTGCATAATCTCATTCGCGGTCTTTCGCCGATACCCTTGTCCTTTACCCATACACCTGACGGCAAGCTGCTGAAGGTTCTGAAGAGCAGGATATCCGCGATGAAAAGCGATGCAGAGCCGGGAAGTGTTATTGCACTTGACGGCGTAATAACCGTAAAGTGCGGCGAGGGTGCTGTTGATATCCTACGTGTACTGCCCGAAGGCAAGGGAAGAATGGATTCGGCAGACTTTATCCGCGGCAGAAAGATCGCTCTCGGAGATATTCTTTCGTGACAAACAGGTTTTTGACATTACTTTATATAATAAAAGGAAGTGTTGGGTAATGCCATATTTTTATTTTGATTACAGTTATCTTGTGCTTTTGCCGGCAATGATATTTGCCCTCTGGGCACAGGCAAAGGTAAACAGCTCTTTTAATAAGTATAATAAAGTGTTTACCCGTTCGGGAATGACGGGGGCTGATGCGGCAAGGCTTATCCTTGATGCAAACGGACTGCGCCATGTCCGCATAGAGCAGATCGCGGGCAATCTCACCGATCATTTTGACCCGAGAACGAATGTTATAAGACTTTCGCAGTCGGTGCATGATTCAAGAGGAATCGCGGCAGTTGGAGTTGCGGCTCATGAGGCCGGGCATGCCGTTCAGTATGCGGAGAATTACGGTCCAATGAAGATACGCAGTGCAATAATCCCCGTGACCAATATCGGATCAAAGCTGGCTCTGCCAATATTCATCATCGGTCTGCTTTTCTCCTATGAAATAGCAATGATAGGTATCATACTTTTCTCTCTTACCGCTGTTTTTCAGGCTGTGACTCTTCCTGTTGAATTTGATGCCAGTAAGAGAGCTCTTGCGGCTCTTGACGGTTGCGGAAGACTTGACGATGAAGAGGTAAAGGGAGCGAAAAAGGTTCTTACCGCGGCGGCTCTCACCTATGTGGCGGCTCTTGCCTCCGCGCTTTCCCAGATCCTTCGTCTGCTTATCATTGCAAACAAAAGAAGAGACAGATAATTTTTATATTAACTTAGTAAAGGAGCGGCTATGGAAGAAAAAATCAATATCAGAAAAGTCGCTCTTACGGTTCTTGACCGCATTGAGGCGGCAGGACAGTATTCGAATATCGCACTTGACAGTGCCATAGCCCGAAGCGGTGCTTCGGGGGCGGACAAGGCTCTGCTTACCACCCTTGTTTACGGCGTTATTGAGCGCAAAATAACCCTCGATCATATCATAAATTCAATGTCTTCTCTGCCGCCCTCAAAGATAGAAGCCACGTCTCGAAATGTTTTGCGAATGGGTTTATATCAGCTTGCCTATCTTGACAGGATTCCCGATCATGCGGCGATAAATGAGAGCGTGAGCCTTGTAAATAAACGCTCAAAGGGCTTTGTCAATGCGCTTCTCCGTAATTTTATCAGAGACGATAAGAAAATTTCTCTGCCGCCGGAGGATGATAGGGTAAAATATCTTTCGGTGAAATATTCGGTCTCGGAGGGGATATGTGAGCGTTTCTGCCGCGATTTCGGATCGGAAAGAGCTGAAGAGATCATTTCGGCAATGAATGAACAGCCGAGCATAACGCTCAGGGTAAATACCCTTAAAATTTCCCGGGAAATACTTCTCGAAAAGCTTACCTCTGTCGGAATTTCGGCAGAAAAAACAAAATATTCCGATGTCGGCATCCGTCTTGCCGCAAAAACGGCTTATTCGGATATTCCCGGCGGTGACGAAGGACTTTGGTTCGTGCAGGACGAGGCTTCGCAAATTTGCGCTTCGGTTCTCGGAGCGGAAAAGGGTGAGAACGTTATCGATTCCTGCGCCTGCCCCGGCGGAAAGAGCTTTTCCATTGCAATGTGCATGGAAAATGAGGGCTTTCTTAAGTCCTTTGACCTGCATGAAAACAAGCTTTCGCTTATAAGAAGCGGTGCTGACCGCCTTGGAATAGATATTATCGAGACTGCCGAGAAGGACGGAAGAATTTTTGATGAAGCTCTTGACGGGAGCGCGGACAGAATACTTGTAGACGCGCCCTGTTCGGGTCTCGGAGTTATCGCGAAGAAGCCCGACATAAGATATAAGGATATGCGTGATATAGACCGCCTTCCGGAAATTCAGCTTTCCATTGCGGAAAATTGCCTTAGATATCTGAAAAATGGCGGAATTATGGTCTATTCGACCTGTACCGTATTGCCTGCGGAAAATGAAGAAAATGCAGAAAAACTACTGAAAAACCATCCCGAGATCGAGCTTGTTCCCTTTGAGATCGGCACTCTCAAAGCCGAAAACGGCATGCTGACTCTTTATCCCGATAAATCAAAAACCGATGGCTTCTTTATTGCGAAGTTCAGAAAAATAAAATAACAGAATGGGGGAGACAAATGGAAAATCAAATAAAAACAGACCTGCTGTCTCTCTCGGTGACAGAGCTTGAAAAATTTGTTACAGAAGAGCTTGGAGAGGCGAAATACCGCGCAAAGCAGATATTCACAAATATCCACCGCGGCGTACCGCCTTCCGAGATAACAAATCTTTCAAAGGCACTGCGTCAAAAGCTGGAGGAAAAATGCGAATACCGCCTGCCTCGGATCGAGCGTAAGCTGGTTTCAAAGCTTGACGGTACGGTAAAATATCTTTTTCAGCTTATCGATGGTAATTGTATTGAGACAGTTGTGATGAAATATAATCACGGTAATACCGTCTGTATTTCCTCTCAGGTGGGGTGCAGAATGGGATGCAGATTCTGCGCCTCCACCATAGGCGGTAAGGTTCGCGATCTTACCCCCTCAGAGCTTCTCGGTCAGGTAATAATGGCGCAGAAGGATACGGGCGAGAGGATATCAAATATTGTTATGATGGGTATAGGCGAGCCCCTTGATAATTTTGAAAACGTTGTAAAATTTCTTGCCCTTGTGGGCTGTGAGGACGGACTTAATATCGGCTATCGCCATATCTCTCTTTCTACCTGCGGCATAGTGGATAAAATATATGAGCTGAGGGAGCTTGATCTGCCCATTACGCTTTCGATCTCGCTTCATGCACCCGACGATGAAACGCGAAGTGCTATAATGCCCATAAATAATAAATGGAGCGTTTCCGAGCTTCTCCGCGCATGTAGGGATTATTACGCTGTGACAAAGAGAAGGATATCCTTTGAATATACCTTGATTTCGGGCAAGAATGATTCTGCCGAGAATGCGGAAAAGCTGGCATCGGTTCTGAATAGCTTACTTCGCGCAGGCAAGGACATCATGCCTATCCATGTGAACCTTATTCCAGTGAATGAGGTAAAGGAAACAGGCTTCCGGCGCAGCGGAGACGCGGCGGTAAAAGCCTTTGCGGCAGTTCTCGAAAAGCGAGGTATCAGAGCTACTGTCAGAAGAAAGCTGGGTTCGGATATAAACGCCTCCTGCGGTCAGCTCCGCAGAGAAGCGGCAAAAAAAGAAGAATAAAATACGGCATGAGCCGTTTTACATAGATAAAAAAGACTTAAACCGTTTCGCCTTGGGCCTTCAAAGCGAAAAAACACGGAGGTAATATGATATACTTTGGTAAAACCGATATCGGTAAACTCAGAAAAGGAAATCAGGATAGCTTCGGCATCTATGAGATCGCCGAGGATGCTTTGCTTCTTGCCGTCTGCGACGGCATGGGAGGTGCCGCGGGCGGTGAGGAAGCCAGCAGGCTTGCCCTTGAAGCATTTTCGAGTGAGATAAAAGCGGTACTTGATCCGAGAATAAAGGATGGAAAACTCGATGCTTCGGGTGTGGATCTCAAGTTACTTCTGGGCAATGCCGCGGAATGTGCTAATAAGACTGTATTCGGTGCGGCAAAGGAGCGTCCTGAGCTCAGCGGCATGGGTACTACTCTTGTTGCGCTTCTTATCACGTCTGCAGGTGCGCTTTCCATAAATGTTGGCGATAGCCGCATGTATAGGATCAGCGCTGGAAGGATCGAGCAGATCACCCATGACCATTCCTATGTGCAGTATCTTGTGGACATGGGCAAGATGACCCCCGAGGAGGCAAGGAACAGCACTAACCGCAATATTATCACCCGCGCTGTCGGTACAGAGCAGGAGATCGAAGCAGATATTGAAAATGTTGATATGGGCGGTGAGCAGGATACATATTTCCTGCTTTGCTCCGACGGACTTACCAATATGGTCTCGGATGAAGATATCGCAGCTATGGTTTTGGGCGAAGGCGAGCCTGAGGAAAAGGTACTTTCCCTTATCGCCGCCGCAAATACCAACGGCGGTTCGGATAATATCACCGCAGTGCTTCTCAAAAAATAAAAACGGAAGAGGAATTAACGAATGAATATGGAAGGTTATGAACGCTACGTCGGTCAGGTATTCGATAACAGATATCGGATAATGAAGACCATCGGCGTTGGCGGAATGGCTGTGGTTTTTCAGGCGTATGACCTCTCTGAGAAGCGCACAGTTGCGGTAAAGATGCTCCGCGAAGACATTGCAAGCGATGAGGCTCAGGTGAGAAGATTCGTAAATGAATCCAAGGCTGTTGCAATGCTTTCGCATCCCAATGTTGTTAAAATATATAATATTTCGGTAAGAAGCAATATAAAATTCATCGTCATGGAATATATCGAGGGCATTACCCTTAAGGATTATATGACGAAAAAGGGGGTTCTCTCCTTTAATGAGATAATCAGCTATACAGAGCAGATACTTCATGCTCTTGAGCATGCACATTCAAAGGGAGTTGTCCACCGCGATATCAAGCCTCAGAATATTATGCTTCTTAAAAACGGTGTTATCAAGGTGATGGACTTCGGTATTGCAAAGCTGCCCAATGCCGAGACACTTACTCTTACCGATAAGGCGATAGGTACGGTTTTCTATATCAGCCCCGAGCAGGCTGAGGGGAAGGCCATTGACCGCAGAAGCGATCTTTATTCTCTTGGAGTAATGATATATGAGATGGCCTGCGGAAAGCTTCCTTTTTATGACGAAAGTCCCATTACGGTAGCTCTTAAGCAGATAAATGATGATCCTATCCCTCCGAGAAGCATCAATCCCTCTATTCCGAGAGGTCTTGAGCAGATCACTCTCTCGGCAATGGAAAAGGATCCCGATATGCGTTTCCAGAGCGCGGCTCAGATGCTTCGGCAGATAGCAAGGCTGAAGGCTGATCCAAATATCGTATTCCGTCCAAATCCGAAGAATGCAGGCGCAAGTAAGAGTGGCAGTAAGCCTTCAAACGGTGCAAAAAAGAAGTCCGCATCGAAGAACCGCTCAATGTTCCCCATAATCCTCGGCGTTGTTTCGGCATTCTTTGTGGTGCTCATTGTCAGCGGAATAGTGCTTGTCAGTGCGTTCCTTTCGGGCGACAGCTCGATAATAACGATAACGGTTCCCAATGTTGTGGGCTATACCTATACCTCGCAGGATGCCATCGGTCTTAGCTCAACCTATTATGTTGTAGAGATTGAGGAAAAGCATGATGCAAATTCCGCCAAGGGTCAGATACTTGAACAGTATCCTGCCGAGGGACAGCGAGTTAAGGTCTCTGCAAATAAGCAGAAGCAGACAGTAAGACTTACTGTGAGTCTGGGTGCTGAAACGGTGATCCTTGAAAATTATGAAAATCAGTCAAGCCGAGATGTTGAGCTCGCTCTTAAAAAGCTGGGACTTAAGGTCATCACAGAGAATATATACAGCGATACCGTTGCACGCGGTAAGGTATGCTATACCTATCCCGCGGCAGGTGACGCTGCGGTGGTTGGTTCAAGTGTTACGGTATATATAAGCATGGGTAAGGCATCGGGCTCAAGTGCTGTTGAAGTTCCCGATTTCAGAGGAGATACCGAGACCGAAGCGCGCGAAAAGGCAGCTCTTCTTTCCCTCGTTATTTCCGATGTTGTTTATGAAGAATCTGATAAGCAGGCGGGCGTCGTTATCGGGCAGAGCCTTCTTCCAGGAACCAGTGTTGCGCCGAATACCTCGGTCACCTTCACAGTAAGCGGAGGTCAGAGCTATATCGAAAAGGCTGTTCCAAATATCACGGGTCTCACCGTCAGACAGGCTGAAGCAGAGCTGGCAAAGGTGGGGCTGAAGCTGGGTAACAGAAGCGAGACGGCGAGCGATCTTGAAGAGGGGCGCATAGTTGAGCAGTCTCCCGCACCGGGAACACCGATATCCACAGGGGTTGTAACGGTGGATTTCACCGTCAGCAACGGTGATTATGAGGCAGGTCCGACCGTTGAATTTGTTGAGATCGACGGCTGGAGAGTTCCGAATGTTGTTGGTATGACGGTCAAGAAAGCAAGAACGCTCCTTGAGGATAATGAGCTTGCTCTCGGCGATGCCACCGTTGTTTCTTCAAACGAGCCTGCGGGAACCATCTTAAGCATCGATATCGGATATGATATAAATGAAGATCCGGTAGTGAATTATGAGGTCAGCGCAGGACCGAACTAAGCGGTAAAATATATGAATAATAATGATAATAAAAG
>JAFTXK010000114.1 GCA_017461635.1 Clostridia bacterium
GCCGGCGCTCATCATGTCGGTGTACTTTTCGTTGTAAGCGTCAAAGCCCCAACCCTTCTTGCCGCTGTTCATGATGTCGTTAACGATAACTGCGCCGTCAAGACCTGCATTAGCTGCGATCTGGCGAACCGGCTCTTCAAGAGCCTTGACAACGATCTTAACACCGGTCTTTTCGTCACCGTCAGTAACGTCAACCAGCTTTGCAACCTCGCTTATAACATTGAGGTAAGCAGTTCCGCCGCCGGGAACGATACCTTCCTCGACAGCAGCTCTTGTAGCATTGAGAGCATCCTCGATGCGGAGCTTCTTTTCCTTCATCTCAGCCTCGGTAGCCGCGCCAACCTTGATAACAGCAACACCGCCTGCAAGCTTAGCAAGTCTTTCCTGAAGCTTTTCGCGGTCGAAATCAGAGGTTGTATTATCGATAGCGGTTCTGATCTGAGCAACTCTCGCCTTGATCTCATCACTGTCTCCTGCACCGTCAACGATGATGGTGTTTTCCTTTGTGACCTTGACCTGTCTTGCTCTGCCGAGCTGAGGAAGCTGAGTATCCTTAAGCTCGAGACCGAGCTCGCTGGAAATGACCTCACCGCCTGTAAGAATAGCGATATCGCGGAGCATTTCCTTTCTTCTGTCGCCAAAGCCGGGAGCCTTAACAGCTACGCAAACGAATACGCCGCGGAGCTTATTGAGAACCAGGTTTGTGAGAGCGTCGCCTTCAACGTCCTCAGCGATGATAACGAGCTTCTTGCCTGCCTGGAGAACCTGCTCGAGAAGGGGAAGAATATCCTGAATATTGGAGATCTTCTTGTCTGTGATAAGGATGAGAGCGTCGTCAATGACAGCTTCCATCTTGTCTGTGTCTGTAACCATGTAGGGAGAGAGATAACCGCGGTCAAACTGCATACCCTCAACAACCTCGGACTATGTGTCAGCAGACTTTGATTCCTCAACTGTGATAACGCCGTCAGCGCTTACCTTTTCCATAGCATCGGCAATGAGAGCACCGATCGTCTCGTCGCCTGCGGAGATAGCACCTACGCGAGAGATATCAGCAGTGCCGTTTACCTTCTTGGAGTCAGCGATAAGGCATTCAACAGCTCTGTCAACTGCCTTTTTCATACCCTTGCGGAGAACCATGGGGTTAGCACCTGCGGTAACATTCTTCATACCCTCGCGGATGAATGCCTGAGCGAGAAGGGTAGCGGTAGTTGTACCGTCGCCTGCCGCATCGTTTGTCTTTGTAGCAACCTCTTTAACGAGCTGTGCGCCCATGTTTTCCGCTTCGTCCTCAAGCTCGATCTCCTTGGCGATGGTAACGCCGTCGTTTGTGATGAGGGGAGAGCCGTATTTCTTGTCAAGAACAACATTTCTGCCCTTTGGGCCGAGAGTTATCTTAACTGTGTCTGCAAGCTTATCAACGCCGCGGAGAAGGGCGTTTCTTGCGTCAATTCCGTAAAGAATATCCTTTGCCATTTCTAAATACCTCCAAAAAATTATTCTACGATTGCGAGAATGTCGCTCTGTCTTACGATGTTGTATTCAACACCGTCGCACTTAACCTCAGTGCCGGAATACTTGCTTACGATAACCTTGTCGCCGACCTTAACCGTCATAACGACCTCTTTGCCGTCAACAAGTCCGCCGGGACCTACGGCAACTATCTCAGCAACCTGGGGCTTCTCCTGAGAAGCGGTTGTGAGAATGAAACCTGTCTTTGTCTTTTCCTCTGCTTCGACCGCCTTGATAACAACGCGATCTGCAAGTGGCTTGATTGTCATGATTTGTTCCTCCTTATATATAAAGATCAAATTTTTAGATTTTAGCACTCGAAGAGTTCGACTGCTAACTTACAAATATATTTTACACTATTATTGGCAAAAATCAAGTGTTTTTTCCAGATTTAACATATAATTCACATTTTGTTTTCATTAAAACATAACACTTTGTCGTTTCGTCTGCTAAAACGCACTCCGTCATACCTTCATAAACTTTTTCGTATAATAATATTGAATCGAAAATCTTTTTTTCGACAATCAAAATGATGCTATAAATAATAATTTGTCGTGGAAGTAACTTGCAGCGTATGAGATCCTTCGCCGAGGCTCAGGATGACAGTACTGTACTATTCGCAATGTTTCCTACGTTAAATCACGGTCAACTTAACAGTAGGAAACCAAGTTGGAGATCCCTTATTGTCATCCTGAGCCTCGGCGAAGGATCTCATAGCGTATTAACTAACTATTCGCTAAATTATTGTTTTCATTCAATTTTCGGAGGTGAAAATGTCAGATCTTTTCGGAAGATACATACTTGGAGCGGCAGTACCTATAATGCTCATCGGCTTGGGCATATTTTTTCTGTTTTATCTTGGTTTCTTTTTTATAATAAAACCCAAAAAGGCATTTTCAGTTCTGAGGAGCTCCGGTTCGGGCAAAGGGGTATCAAGCTTCGGCGCGCTGACGGTAGCACTTGCGGGAACTCTCGGTGTCGGAAATATCGTAGGCGTTGCAAGTGCCATAATCCTCGGCGGTGCGGGCGCGGTCTTCTGGATGTGTATCAGTGCCTGTGCGGCAATGGTGCTGAAATATGCCGAGATAGTCCTTGCACATAAGCACCGAAGGCAGAGCAATGACGGAATTCGCGGCGGCGCAATGTATTATATAGAAGATTTCTTTGGGGGACGGATAGGCAAGACCTTTGGCAGTATTTTTGCGATTTTGTGCCTTGTAAATTCTCTTTCTATGGGGTGCATGCTGCAGTCAAACGCGGTTTCAAGCTCCCTTGGAGAAATATCAGATATTTCCCCTGCGCTTACGGGAGCAGTCCTGGCTCTTATCTGCGGCGCGGTTATCCTTCGGGGCGTGCATGATATTTCCCCGCTAACAAGTGTGGTGATCCCCGTAATGACGGTCTTGTATGTGGGTATGTCAGCAGTAGTCATATGGCAATTCCGTGATGGGATAGGGGAAGTCCTTTCGCTTATCCTAAGCGAAGCTTTTTCGGTAGAAAGCGCATCGGGAGGGATCTTCGGTTTTCTTCTTTCCTCGCAGATCCGCTATGGCTGCATGCGCGGTCTTCTTTCAAATGAAGCAGGCTGCGGAACAGCCCCCATAGCACATGCGGCATCGCGTGCAGAAAAGTCTGCAGAGCAGGGAATATGGGGGATAATCGAGGTCTTTGTAGATACAGTATTGCTTTGTACCCTCACCGCATTATCTATCTTGCTCGTTTTCGGAGACGGCACGGGCGGTTTTGCAACCGGAGAGGAAATGAAGCTGGTGATAGCGTCATACGGGGCGGCACTGGGAGGAAAATCAGCCATTCTCATGACCGTTATGGTATTTTTCTTCGCCTTTGCCACCATAATCTGCTGGGCATATTACGGAACGGTGACCCTTGGATATTTGACCAAAAGTAAATGGGCACAGAGAATATTTAAAATCGTATATATCGCCTGCGTATTTATCGGTGCATGCCGCATCAGCGGAATAGTGTGGCAGATCTCGGATTTCGCCCTCGGCTCTATGACTGTAATAAATCTGATAATTCTTTTCCTTATGCGAAAAGAAATCAAAAAAGAAACAGAGCTTTTTATGAGGTGAATTTTTTAACTCTTAATTTATTGGGGAAAAGTAACTAACAGCCTATGAGATCCTTCGCCGAGGCTCAGGATGACAA
>JAFTXK010000115.1 GCA_017461635.1 Clostridia bacterium
AGGATGACAATAAGGGATCGCCCACTTGGTTTCCTACTGTTAAGTCAACCGTGATTTAACGTAGGAAACATTGCGAACAGTACAGTACTGTCATCCTGAGCCTCGGCGAAGGATCTCATAAACTATTAGTTACTTTTCCCCGCTAAATTATTGTTTATCGTTTAATTTAATCTTTTGAAGTTACCGTTCTCGTTAAGAAAATTACTGCGCCGATGGTGATGAGCACAATTCCGGCTATAGGATATACCGAGATCAGGATGTTGGTCGTGCCGTATATCTCAAGTATTCCGCTGACAATGCTTCCCACGGTCAGTGTTGCTGTGCCGCAATGATAGAGCTCCCGAGAAAGAGCGGAAGGATATTTTTTGCCGTTTCGCATGCTTAATATAAGAAAGGGAAGAGCTCCGCAGATAAGGGGAAAAGCGAAGGCATATATCATTGAATAGGAATAAACGCTATGGGAAAAATGCTCGTATACTGCGCCGAAAAGGGCGGTAAATATTGATATGATCAGATAGATCAAGGCGGTTCTTGCCGCGTTTTTTTTAATATCAGTACCCGATATAGACAATATCGCTCACGCTCCTTTCCTTATAGCTTCCGTTTGTTGTGGGGTTATTTACTATCTCGCCGCAGAAATACATTGTGGAGGATCCGCCGCCGTCAAGATTATATGCGATCTTTGCGCCGAGAGATTGCATAAATTTTGCCAGCTCAATGAGAGAAAGACCTTCGTTTTCATCAGTCCTGCCGTCCGATGTCAGCAGAATATAGTGGCCTTTTTCGATGATGCCGATGGCGGTTCGGGGATTGCTCGTCATGGATCTTTTAACCTCGTCATCTTCATCGACCGTGATCTCTCCGTCGATCACAAGTGCGGGACCGAAGGAAAGAATATGAACTGCACCGTCATCGAGAAGCTGCTCTGCCGAAGCTTCTGTTTCTGTGACGATTCCGAAGTAACCATCCTTATATATGACCAGATCCTCTTGATTTTTGGAAGCGGAGCTTCGGTAAAGAACACCGTTTCGGAGCACAAATCCCTTTTCCTGTGAACCGTAAAAATCACCGTTCACGGCGATTATGGCATTATTTCTGTCTGCTATCTTTGAGGTCTTTTCGGTTACGTTTTTGCCATAAGAATCCTTTGCCAGAGCCGTTTTGAGGTATTCGGGAGAGGTGATCTTAATATCGGCAACGTGAATCGTGGTGTTATATTTCCTGTAATCGGTGAGGGTCACGGAAATATTGTTATCGAGATATGAATTTTCGGTGATTATCGGCTCTGTGAGCTCGGCGGCGGTGGTTGCAATTTCTGATTCAATAGCGGAATCTGTTGTATTCGGTGCGTAGGTTTCAGTGTTTTCAAACTGAGTATCGGAGGTGGTGTCATATTCCGTATCTTCGTTTGGAATCCTATCGTAGATACGGACGATCACAAAGGTGTCAAGAAGCAGATAGACCGTAAACGCTGTCAGAAGAAAGCCATATATTATCCCAATCAGGTGCTTTTTCATCGGAAATACTCCTTTAAGGCTTGCGTAATACCATTATTATACAGCAAAATTCCTAAAATGAAAGATATATCACAGAAAATTCATAAAAAGCTCTGAAAAGTTCAAAAAAGTTGAAAAATATATCGAAATATGTTATAATTTGTTGATGAAAAATTGAGGAAGTGACAAAATGCGTTTGATTGATTTTTTCTTTCCGCCTAAATGCGTATCCTGCGGCAATACTCTTAAGAGTGCTCCGAAAAGGATACATGAAAAGGGCGGAGACGCACTCTGCGGTGAATGCCGCGCCGAATGGGAAAAGGCTAAGCTGGAGCAGTGCCGTTTTTGCCGCCGTCCGATGATGGATTGCTATTGCTCTTCTCCTCTTATGAGGAGAAAAGGTAATAATGTTCTGATTAAGCTTTGTGCATATGCAGGAGAGCCGAAAGGGACGGTAAAGCAGATAATATTTACTTTGAAAAGAAATGCAGACCGCAGAGCGGAGCTCTTTGCCGCATGTCAGCTTCATTCTCCGCTGTCTAAATATATATCAAAATATCTCGGAGAGGATCTTTATATAACCAATGTGCCGAGACGTTTTGATGCTTATTCAAAATACGGTTATGACCATGCCGAGATCCTTGCAAGGAATCTTTCAAGGATCAGCGGAATTCCTTATCTGCCGCTTATCGAGAGGGTAAGGGAAGGTAAAGAACAGAAAAATCTCACTGTAGAACAGCGGTGTGAGAACATAAAGGATGCCTTTGCGCTGACGAAGGAAGCGGAAAAGGTGCAGGGGAAATGTATAATTCTGATCGATGATATCGTTACCACGGGCGCAAGTGTAAATGAATGTATTTCTGTTTTGAAGAGAGCTAATCCCGCAGCCATTCTCCCTGCCTGTATTGCGCAGACTACGAAAACCTTTAAGGCTGAAAATGATTGAAATATAAATAATAAAAGCAGAGAAAGGTTGTAAACAAAAGGATGATTTTCCGTTTTTAGAGATTGCCGAATTGTTTAGAGAAGCTCATCATAGACTGTTTCATGTAGAAACCGGGGTTTTAGGACACCGGTTTTTATATATTTTTGCTTTAAATTGCGCCATTGTATTGACTTTTTACTTATTAATGTGTTATAATTATATAGTATAACTATTTTTCTTGACTTTTTGGAAATAGTAAATCACCATACTGAATTACAAATTTTTATAGCATTTCCGCTTTATGTAAGTAAATAAAAAAGCCGGGGTATATCAATAAGCAATAAAATTTTAAAAGAGGGTATTATGGAAATTAAGCCTTTTGAGAAAAAAGTGTGGCTTTCATCTCCCACAATGCATGGAGATGAGCTGAAGTATGTAACTGAAGCATACGAAACAAACTGGATGTCCACTGTCGGAAAAAATATAAACGAGGTCGAGAGACTGACCTGCGAAAAGGTGGGCTGTAAATATGCAGTCGCTCTTTCGGCAGGTACGGCGGCGCTCCATCTTGCTGTCAAGCTGGCGGGCGTTAAGCCCGGCGATAAGGTCTTCTGCACAGATATGACCTTTGCCGCAACGGTAAACCCCGTTCTTTATGAAAAGGGTGAGCCTGTATTCATCGATACAGAATATGATACATGGAATATGGACCCGAAAGCTCTCGAAAAGGCTTTTGAGATATATCCCGATACAAAGGTTGTAGTTGTGGCAAATCTTTATGGCGTTCCCGGAAAGATGGATGAGATCGGTGAGATCTGCAAAAAGCACGGTGCTGTTATGATCGAGGATGCCGCTGAATCCCTTGGCGCAACCTATAAGGGCAGACAGACAGGTACTTTCGGTACATATAATGCAATTTCTTTTAACGGAAATAAGATAATTACGGGTTCTTCGGGCGGTATGCTCCTGACCGATGATCTTGATGCGGCAAATAAGGCTCGTAAATGGTCAACCCAGAGCCGCGAGGACGCTCCTTGGTATCAGCATGAGGAGGTCGGATATAATTACCGCATGAGCAATGTGATAGCAGGTGTTGTCAGAGGTCAGTATCCTCATCTCGATGAGCACATTGCGCAGAAAAAGGCGATCTATATGCGCTATAAAGAGGGCTTTAAGGGACTTCCGGTTTCCATGAATCCGTATGATGAAAGCATCTGTGAACCTAATTTTTGGCTTTCTTGTATGATAATCGACAAGGATGCAATGTGCAAGCAGGTTAGAAGCGATAATGAAGCCTGCTATATAAGCGAGAAGGGCAAGAGCTGTCCCACAGAGATTCTGGAAAAGTTCGCCGCATATAATGCAGAGGGCAGACCGATTTGGAAGCCCATGCATATGCAGCCGATCTACCGCATGAATCCTTTTATTACGAGAGAAGGAAACGGCAGAGCAAGAACAAATGCCTATATTGCGGGCGGCTGTTCCGATGTGGGAGCGGATATCTATGCTCGCGGACTTTGCCTTCCCAGCGATAATAAAATGACCGCGGAAGAGCAGGATATGATAATTGAGATCATACGCAGCTGCTTTGAATGATTTTTAAGGAGTTTACATAATGTACGCTAAGTTTTTTAAAAGGCTTATCGATTTCACCTTGTCCCTTTGCGCACTCATAGTGCTTTCGCCAATATTGCTGATACTTATCATCATCGGTGCTGTCGCAATGAAGGGAAACCCATTCTTCACGCAAAAACGCCCCGGTAAAAACGAAAAGATCTTCAGACTTATTAAATTCCGCACTATGACAAATGCTAAGGATAAAAACGGAAATTTACTGCCGGATGAAGATCGTGTTTGTGCCTATGGAAATTTTCTTCGCAAGACCTCTCTTGATGAGCTCCCGGAGCTTCTGAATATTCTGGTTGGTGACATGAGTATTATCGGACCCCGTCCTTTGCTTGTCAAATATCTGCCTTATTATACCGATGAGGAAAGAAAGAGACACAGCATCAGCCCCGGACTTACCGGATATGCTCAGGCTCATGGCAGAAATGCAATAACCTGGGAGAAAAAATTTGAGCTTGATGTTTGGTATGTTGAGCATCTCACGTTTGCCACAGATATAAAGGTTATTATTGACACTATCAAGGTGGTTTTATCTCATGACGGCGTTGCTCTTAACGCACTGGAGGACTTTGATGAATATAGAAAAAAACAACAGCTTCAAAACGCCGATTCAAAAATTGGGGAATCTGCAAAATAACAGTGTTTATATCAAACGTGAGGATTTCATCCCTTTTTCCTTTGGGGGAAACAAGGCAAGAAAAGCGAAATTCTTTTTTGAAGAGATACTAAGGGGAGATTATGACTGCGTTGTTACATATGGAAGCAGTAGCTCAAATCATTGCCGCATAGTATCAAATCTTGCTGCGGCAAACGATATGAAGTGCTATATCATTGCTCCTCTTGAGTCTTCAGAAGAGACGTTTAACAGTTATATGATGGAGCTTTTTGGGGCGGAAATAAGCGTAGTTTCGGTAGATAAAGTCAGCAAGACTATTGAGGATAAGCTTGCAGACCTAAAGAAAGCCGGGAAAAAGCCATATTTTATCGCCGGCGGCGGACATGGAAATCTTGGAACCGAGGCTTATGTTGAATGCTATGAAGAGATAAAAGATTTCGAAGAAAACGCTGCGGTCCATTTTGATTATATCTTTCATGCTTCGGGAACGGGTACAACTCAGGCAGGACTTATATGCGGTAAGCTGATTCATAATGATAGCACAGAGATAGTGGGTATAAGTATTGCAAGAAAAAATCCGAGAGGAAGAAATGTTGTTCTTGACAGTGCAAGAGATTATCTTGCTGAAAAAAGCATTTTCTTCGCCGAGAATGAACTTGACGATGCTACTGTTTTTGAGGATGGATATACCGGTGACGGCTATGGAAGCGATAACTCCTCCGAAGTGATAGATCAAGTACTGATCAAATACGGAATACCTTTTGACAGTACCTATACGGGAAAGGCATTTGCAGGTATGCTGGATTATTTGGATAAAAACTCAATTAAAGATAAGAATATACTTTTTATTCATACCGGAGGAACACCGTTGTTCTTTGACCATTTGAGAAAATGAATTTGATTGAGAGGGAAAAACAATGAATATTTTGATTTTGAGTGCAGGAACGAGAAATAAGGTCGTTCAGTATTTTAAGCGTGCCGTCGGCGGCAACGGCGCTGTTATCGCAACTGATATGAGCGAGCTTGCTCCGGCGGTCTATGACGCAGATAAATTCTATAAGGTTCCCCGTATGACAGATGAAGGATATATCGATGTTATCTTTGATATATGCAAGAAGGAATCGGTCGATGCTGTCCTCACTCTTATCGATCCTGAGCTTTCACTGCTTGCGGAAAATAAGGAGAAATTTGCAGAGCTGGGTGTTACCGTTATCGGTTCTTCCTATGAGCTTTGCGAAATGGCTCTCGATAAAATGATAATGTTCAATTGGCTAAGGGATCATGGCTATAAATGCGCTAAGAGCTATGATTCAAAGGAAGAATTCTATAAGGATCTCGATGCGGGTCTTATAAGCTTTCCCGTTTTTGTCAAGCCTATTCGCGGAAGTGCTTCCATTGCTATCAGTAAGGTGAATGACAGAGAAACTGTTGATCTCCTCTTTGCTCATACCGATGGACTTATGATACAGGAATTTCTCCGCGGACAGGAGATCGGAGCGGATGTTTATATCGATATGGTATCTCATGAGGTGGTCTCTATCTTCACAAAGAAAAAGATAATAATGAGAGCAGGGGAGACGGATAAGGCTGTCAGCTTTAAAGACCCCAAGCTCTTTGAGCTTATCGAAAAATTCGCTCTTGAATGTGGCTGGAACGGTCAGATAGATATCGATATCTTCGAGATCGACGGTAAATATTATATATCCGAGGTCAATCCCCGTTTCGGCGGCGGATACCCCCATGCCTATGAGAGCGGCTGTGACCATATGACGCTTATCAAAAACAATATCGAAGGAAAATCTAACGTAAAAAATATCGGTGCTTATGATGAAGGCATCTATATGATGAAATATAATGAGATTGCGATAAGGAGACTTTAATTATGTTTGGAGCATGGGTATGCAGAACTATAACGTTTAATAGTTGTCGACCTTAATGGCCAGTATACTTATGATGAATGTATAATGTGATTTTGAAAGTGTTGCATACTGTCATAATTACATATAAAACTTTATGTGGAAAGGGATATATTATATGTTGCCTTATAAAATTAGATTATTATTGAAGGTTGCAGTTCAGAAATTCTTTGGAAACAAACCAAGGATTATGAGTGATGAGGCTTTCAACAAATTGCTATTCAGAATAATGTTTGGCAGAAAAGCTGATTTTGAAAATCCAAAATCATTCAGCGAATTTGTTTGTGCAAGAAAACTCCGTGATGATGCTTTTGATCTATATAATTACACAGACAAATATGAAGCAAGAGAATATGTGGGAAAGGCTGTCGGAGATCAATATCTAAATGAGTGTTACGGTGTTTATGAACGATTTGAAGATATTGATTTCGAGGCTTTGCCTGATAAGTTTGCCCTTAGGGGAACTCATGGCTCGGGATACAATATAGTTGTTACCGATAAAAGCTGCTTCGATCGAAGAGACGCTGCAAAGAAATTCAAAAAGTGGCTTGGCAAAAACTACTATCACCGATGCAGAGAGCGGAATTATTTTAAGATAAAGCCCCGTATATGTTGCGATAAATTTCTTGAATGTGAGAATTATGACGGTCTTCCCGAAATGAAGGTTTTCTGCTTTGGCGGAAAGGCGAAATTTGTTTGCTATAACCTGTGTAAAGACGGGAAAACATATACAAATATGTATGACGAGAATTGGAATTATCTTGATATCCGAAAAGGTTATGAGCATTTTGAGGATAAGTCTGTACCCGAAAACAGCAAAGAGATTTTTCGTATAGCCGAGACTCTAGCAAAGCCTTTTGATTTTGTTCGAGTTGATCTCTATAATGTTGACGGAAGAATAATTTTCAGCGAATTGACATTTTTCACCGGAGGCGGCTTTGTACCCTTTGATCCCCCGGAGTATGATGAAAAATTTGCTTCATACTTCAGAGAACTTGAAAAAACAGAGAGGTAAAGAAAAATGAAGATTCTCATTCTTGCACAGAGCGCAAGCAATGACGATATAGAAATCATAACAAGATCACTTCCGAGTCAAACCGAATATGTTTTGCTCACAGGAAGCAATGTTACACTTGAGGGACTGAAAATAATTAAAACTACGCCGCATGATTCTCGCTCTCTTGTTAGCCGTCTTAAATGCTGGTTTGGTTATAGAAAAGATGTTCTAAAATGGGCAAAGTCGGCAAAAAATGAACACTTTGACGTAATTTACGCCAATTCTAATCCGCCGATAAATAGCTTTCTCGGACTTAAACTAAAAAAGAAATTCGATGCGCCTGTTGTGTATATGAACTGGGATCTTTATCCTCAAATTATCGAGGAAACCTATCCCAATTTTGTTATAAGAACCGTGTGTAGCTTTTGGCATAGGCTCAACAGCAAGAATTATCCGAAGATTGATCAAGTTATAACTATCGGATCGGTTATGTCAGAGAGTATAAATAAACCTCTGAAAAAGAAGATTGATATAGATATCGTTCCAATTGCCAGTGACCCTGAATTTCTGAAGCCTGTTGCTAAGGAGGATAATATTTTCATCAAGGAAAATGGTCTTGAAGGAAAATTTATAGTGCTTTACTCGGGAAAACTCGGGTATGGTCACAATATATCTGCTATTATTGGTGCGGCAGAGCTTCTTAGAGATAACAAGGACATAGTTATTGTTTTTATCGGTAAAGGGCCTCGGTGCGAAGAAGTAAATAAGGCGATCCAAAAAGGTGCTGAAAATGTGCGCATGTATCCCTTCCAGCCTGAAGAAATGTTCAAATATTCGATGGCTTGCGGCGATGTGGGAATTGTATCACAGGAGGAAAAGCTGGCGCATCTTTTTTTGCCAAGTAAAACCTACAGTATGATGTCCTGCGGAATGCCCGTGATCGGGATGTGTTCGGATCATGATGATCTTCGAAAGCTCCTTGAGAGCGGATCGGGGATCGCTGTTCCCAATGCAACTCCCGAGAAAATTGCCGAGGCGGTTGTAGATCTTTATAATAATAAAGAAAAACGCACCGAAATGGGCGCGAAAGCAAGAAATATAATCGAATCGGAATATTCCGAGGAGGCAGTTGCTCTGAAATATCGGGCAGTATTTGATAAAGTGACAGGTGGAGGAAACAAATGAAGGTAGCAGTTGTAACAGATCTGCATTTTGTAAAAGACAAAAACGGGGATTCTTATACCCCGGTAATGTACGGATATGAATTTTTCAAGAGATATCATAATGTTTTTGAAGAAGTTTGTGTTGTGGCAAGAGGGGAAAGTGTTGATGTTGCTCCCGAAAACAGTCTCAAGGTAAATGGCGAAGGCGTTGAAACCGTGATGATGCCGGCGACCCTTGGAATAAAGGAATATGCACAGAAGTATTTTAAGCTTCGCAAGGCTATGAAGGATGCGATAAAGAACTGCGATACGGTTATTATCCGTACTCCAAGTGCTCTCAGCACAATGGCGGTTTCTATAGCAAAATCCTTGAAAAAGCCCTTTGCGCTTGAAGTGGTTGCAGATCCCGGAAGTGTAAAGGTTACCAATTCGCTTAAGGATAAACTTATCAGATCTTATATAGTAAAAAGCTGCAAGGATGCTTGTATGACTGCAAACGGCGTTGCTTATGTAACAAAATATTTCCTTCAGAGCATCTGTCCTTGCAGGGCGACGGTTTCCGGAAAAGATACCGATGAGTATTTTACTGGAAATTATTCAAGTGTAACTCTCCCTCTCGAATATTATAGTGAGCCTAAAAAATATACAGGTAAAAAGTCATTTAAGATAGTACATACAGCAAATATTATCGGAAGTGAAGCCAAAGGACACAGCGTTGTTATAAGAACGGTGGCAAAGCTTCGCGAAAAAGGCTTTGATGTATCGGTATGTTTTGTTGGAGACGGAGCTTTAGTTCCTACACTAAAGGAGCTTGCCGAGACTCTCGGAATAGCGGAGCATGTTGTTTTTGCGGGCAAATTTGCCGATCCCTCAAAGGTTCGCAAATGTCTGCTTGATTCGGATATTTATATGCTACCCTCTGAATCCGAAGGACTTCCCAGAGGCGTTATTGAGGCGATGGCTTGCGGACTTGTTGCTATCGCCAGCAATGTCAGCGGTATTCCCGAGCTTCTTGATGAGAGGGATATGAAGGAACCGAAGGATGTTGACGGATATGCGGAACGAATTGCGGAACTGCTTTCCGATCCGGAAGAAATGGAGAAGGCAAGCATTCGTAATATTGAGGTCGCAAAGAATTACAGCAGTGTAAATCTTACTATAAACCGTAATGATTTTTACGTAAAACTTAAAAGATTGGTTGAAAAGAAACAAAAAAATTAAGATAAGGGGCAGCTATGATAATTATTCACGTATCTGTAAGCGTTGCGGGAGGAATCGGTTCGCTTATCAATGAAATTGCTAACTATCAGGCAGAGATGGGGCATAAAGTACACCTTGTATTTTGCAAAAGAAGCCTTGAAGTAGTAAAAAAACACAGTATGTGGAATAATGATGCCATTAAATTTTGGCCGTTTGATGTCAAAAGTGGGAAGGGGTCGTTCTATTATAAAGGATTATCTCGAGAGGCTAAAAAAATTTATGACGAGCTTAAAGCCGCAAACCCCGATGAAAAAATAGTGGTGCATTTTCATAATCCCATGGCTGTGGGCGTTTTTGGCAAGGTTGATTTCGCCCCATGTCTTTGCACGATCCATAGCGTTTATACAAAATATAAATTTGTCCTTCAGCTATATAAACTGATTCTAAAAAAGAAGATGAGATTTGTTGCTGTCAGCGATGATATGAAATCTTATTATGAAAAGGCTTCGCCACGTACTGATATCGTAATGATACATAATGGCATAGGCGAGGTGGATGAAACTCATATAGCTTCATCAAAGGTTGGAGATAAGGATGAATTTGTCGTCGGTTATGTTGCCGATATCAATGAACTTAAAGGCTGGAGATTCCTTGTAGATGCGGCCCGAAAGCTTGATAAAAAATATAATGTTAAGCTTTTGATGGCAGGAATGGGTTCAGAGGAAGAGGTAAGTGATCTGAAACAGAACATTTCTGAGATCAATGATGCGGGTAATTGCAAAATAGAGTATCTTGGTTTTGTAAATGACGCGGGTGCAAATCTGATTCCCAAAATTGATGCCTTGATTCTCCCTTCGAGAACCGAAGGTTTGCCTATGAGCATTGTTGAGGCTCTTCGGGTAGGAGTTCCGGTGCTTGCAACCGCTGTCGGAGGAATCCCGGAAATAATCTCGGATGGCGAAAACGGATATCTTATCCTCCGTGATTCTGATGATATACTAAAAAAAATCGTTGCTTTGATTGAAAGCGACCGTAAGAAAATGTTTGAAGCATGCAGAAGGACCTATCTGGAAGAATACAGTGTTAAAATTATGTATGATAGGTATATGAATTGCTATAATTCTATTATGGGAGAAAAAAATGTATTATAGTTTGAAGCAGTCGGCAAAACCGAAATATAAATTGATCCCGTTTTTATTTGCATTTTATACTGCATTCAGCTTTTTCGATTTTTTCTTCATCGGTTCTATGGGGTCTATCTCAAAGTTTTTCGCTATTTTTTTGATTGGATTGGTTTTTCTCAGTAAAATAAACAAAAAAATGCATATTGAAAATCATACAATCTTTTCTGTGCTATGGATGCTATGGGCGGCAATATCGCTGCTCTGGGCATCAGGTACCTCAAACGGTATTGATATACTGATGGGATATGGCATGAATGTTCTGCTTTTGTTTGCAATGTATAATGCCGATTGGAATAAAGATTCCTATGATCTTTATAAAAATGTGTTCTATGCAGCAGGCATATTACTTGTTTTCATAGCTTTGTTTGGCTCGACGACTTATCGAGAGACTACTACTCGAAGCACCATATCGTTGCTTGGAAGAAATATGGATCCCAATAAGCTCGTTTACTTGATGTTGCCAAGCTTGGCTTTCACCTTGGAGCATTTTACTACCGGAAAACTCTTTAAAAGAGTATGCGCTATCGGATTTAGTCTAATTTGGTTCTATGTCGCTTTTTCAACAGGTTCCAGAAGCGGACTTATCGCAGCAATTGCTGTTGTATGTGTATATTTCTTTTTTGAATCCAGAGGTAAAAAACAAAAGAGCTATTTGCTTACTTTTTTTGTGTTTGCAGTCGTAATACTGTTATTCTATGATAAAATCATCTCCTCTTTTGGCTCGGAGATATCAAATCGTTTGAACGTTTCTTCTTTTTCCGAAGGAGATACAAGACTTGTAATATGGGAGAACGCTTTGAAGACATTTTACAGAGAAAATCCTTTTTTGGGACTTGGCGTTGGAAGTTATCGTCTCATGTATGGACAGGAGGTTCACAATCTATTTGTTCAAACATTGACGGAAACAGGTTTACAGGGATTGATATTGTTCTTGACACCAATTGTTTGTATGTTCAAGGATGCATATAAACGAAAGGATTCTCTCAGTATGGCAATGCTATTCGGAATTGTTATCGCGGTATTCTTTCTTAACGGTTATTCCGAAAAGTTTTTATGGAATATTTTAATTTTCTCGGTTCTTTCTCGGTATAATAAAAAATCTGCTTAGTGCTTTGAAAATTTACAATATAATTTTGAGGTAAATAAAATGGATATTGAAATAAAACAGCCCGATATAAAAGATATTCAGAAGGTTATTTTAAGCATATATAAGGAAATAAAAAAGGTATGTGATGAAAATAATATTCGTTTTTATGCAATTGGCGGCACTTGCATAGGTGCTGCAAGGCATCAGGGCTTTATCCCTTGGGATGATGATCTTGATATTGCAATGCCGAATAAGGATTATGAACGCTTTTTGGCACTTGCTCCGAAAATGCTTCCCGAGCATCTCGGAATCGTATCGGTACCTTCAACAAATCATGGACTTGATGTGATAATGCGAGTGTACGATAAAAACACGGCACTGATCAAGCATGTGGATAAAAATTTCCCGGATTGTTATATAGGCGTTTTGGTCGACATCATGCCTCTTTACGGAGCACCTTCAGATAAAGAAGAGCAGAATAAGCTTTGCAAGAATATCAGATGGTGTATGAGAATGAACGAAAAAAAGAGACGTCCATTTTCATCCTGCAAGAGACTTTCAAGTAAGGTGTTTTGGCTGGCGAGCAGGCCGATTCAGTGGTTTGTTTCGAAGGATCATTGGACAAACAGGTGGTGTAAGCTGGTATCAAAGAATGATTTTGATTCATCAGACTATACAGGATATCTCTGGCGTGGAACTTCAACTCCAAAACTGATTTTCCCAAAAGAGTGGTTTGCAACCTCAGTTGATCTTCCTTTTGAAGATACCACTATGCGTTGCCCTGTTGGTTACCATGAATATTTAACACAGCAGTTCGGCGATTATATGCAGCTTCCACCAAAGGAAGAGCAGGTTGGTAAGCACGAAGGCATAAACGATCTTGAACATTCATATTTGGATTATGTTCGGAAATTTTCGAACAAGTGATTTTTGGAGGTCGGCATGTTAAAAAAAGTGCTGAACAAATATAATTCTTTTCCCAGACAAGCAAAAGCTGCATTCTGGTTTTTGATATGTTCTTTTCTGCAAAAGGGAATATCCATGCTCACAACTCCGATATTTACTCGTCTTCTCAGCGAGGCAGAATTTGGTCAATTCGGAGTATTTAACTCATGGCTTGGAATAATAACGGTTTTCGTATCCTTAAATCTCGGAGCCGGAGTATTTACTCAAGGGCTTGTAAAGTTTGATCAAGAGAGAAAGATATTTACCTCATCCCTGCAAGGTCTGACATTGCTTTCAACCAGTGTATGGACGGTTGTTTATCTTCTTTTTAGAGATAAATGGAACGAATTGTTTTCTCTTACAACAACTCAGATGCTTGCTATGCTCATTATGATATGGGCAACAGCAGTTTTTAATTTTTGGGCTGCGGAGCAACGAGTTCTTTTGAACTATAAAGCGCTCGTTGCAGTTACGTTAATAGCTTCTATAGCTAAGCCTACGGTTGGTATTATTCTTGTTAAATTATCGGATGATAAGGTAACAGCCCGTATAATCGGCCTTCTTTTAGTGGAGCTGGTTGTATATGCATGGATGTTTGTTGTGCATGTGGCGCGAGGAAAGAAACTCTATTCGGGAAAGTTCTGGAAGTATGCTTTATTATTCAATCTTCCGCTAATACCGCATTATCTTTCGCAAACAGTGCTTAACAGCTCGGATAAGATCATGATAGAGAAGCTGGTCGGTTTGGAGGAATCCGGAATATACGGACTTGCATATTCGGTTTCACAAATAATGACTCTGTTCAATACTGCTTTGGTACAAACCATAAATCCTTGGCTGTATCAAAAGATCAAAGAGCGCGATCTTGGAAAGCTACCCGGTATCGCATATATTTCGCTGACGCTTATTGCATCGGTAAATCTGTTCTTGATTGCTCTTGCGCCTGAAGCGGTTCAAATTTTCGGCGGTAGTGCATATTATGATGCGATTTGGGTGATTCCTCCTGTTGCTATGAGCGTGTTTTTTATGTTTTGCTATAGCTTGTTCGCTGCATTTGAATTCTATTATAAAAAGACGTTTGGTGTTGCTGTTGCAACTATTGCCGGAGCTGCATTGAATGTTCTTCTGAATTACATATTCATACCGATATTCGGTTATTATGCAGCCGGTTATACAACATTGTTTTGCTATATAGTTTATGCAGCGGCTCATTATGTGTTTATGAGTCGTATATGCAAGCAGGAAGGCTTTGCAAAGGTATATGATCTGAGATTCCTTTTGGGGATCTCTGTCATTTTCATTGCGGCAGGATTTGCTTTGATGCTGACATATAGAATATTATGGCTACGATTATTGGTGGTATTTATTTCTGTTGTTATTTGTATATTGATACGTAAAAGAATAGTTAAGATCTTTAAGACATTTACTCAAATGAAGTCAAAAAAATAATTTGATTATTTGGAGAATAAAATGACAGACGAAAAGAATAAAAAGGTAGTTGGTTATACAACCGGTGTATTTGATATGTTCCATATTGGTCACTTGAATGTGATTAAAAGTGCGAAAGCTCGATGCGACTATTTGATAGTTGGAGTAAGCACCGATGAGCTGGTAAGGACTGAAAAGAATAAAACTCCCGTTATTCCGTATGCTGAGCGAGCTGCAATTGTAGAAGCAATCAAATATGTTGATGAAGTTGTGCCGCAGCCCGATAAGGACAAACTCGGCGCATGGAAAAAATACAAATTTGATAAAATGTTTGTTGGATCTGATTGGCAGGGAACGCCTCAATGGGAAGCTTTTGAAAAGCAATTTGCTCCTTTGGGAGTTGAGATAGTATATTTGCCGCATACCGACGGGATTTCCAGCACTATGCTTACAGGAGTAATAAAGAATATTCTGGATGAACATCCGGATGAGAAATAAATTCATTTTTTGTTTGAATCCCACTTGCGGCATAGAAAAATCATGGTTATGTGATTCTACCGACTTAATAATGAGGTAACAAAAAATGAAAACAGTAATGTTAGTTTTCGGTACACGGCCCGAGGCGATAAAGATGTGTCCGCTTGTTAATGAGCTGAAGTCGAGGAGTGGGCTTAGGACTGTAGTATGTGTAACGGGTCAGCACCGCCAGATGCTTGATCAGGTTCTGGATGCGTTCGGCGTTGTGCCGGACTATGATCTTTCGATCATGAAGGAGAAACAGACGCTATTCGATATCACCACCGGTATTCTTACAAATATCAAGGCTGTGCTTGAAGAAGTAAAGCCGGATGTTGTTCTGGTTCACGGAGATACGTCCACAACCTTTGTAACAGCCCTTGCATGCTTCTATCTGCAGATACCGATAGGTCATGTTGAGGCAGGACTTCGTACATATAATATCCACAGTCCATATCCCGAGGAATTCAACCGCCAGGCGGTCTCTATAATCTCAAAATACAACTTCGCTCCTACCGAGCTCTCAAAAGAAAATCTTCTCCGCGAGGGCAAGGATGAAAGCACCGTTTATGTAACCGGAAATACCGCAATAGATGCCCTTAAAACAACAGTCAGGGCCGATTATGTCCACCCCGAGCTTGAATGGGCAAAGGACAGCCGTCTTATCATGATAACAGCCCACCGCAGAGAGAATCTCGGAGAGCCGATGCACAATATGTTCCGCGCTATCCGCAGAGTTATGGACGAGCATCCCGACGTTAAGGCTATCTATCCGATACATATGAATCCCGTGGTGCGCGCGGCTGCCGATGAGGAGCTTGGCGACTGCGACAGAATTCATATAATCGAACCCCTTGAGGTGCTGGATTTCCATAATTTCCTTGCAAGAAGCTATATGATCCTCACCGATTCGGGAGGAATCCAGGAGGAAGCGCCTTCGCTCGGAAAGCCTGTCCTCGTAATGAGAGATACTACCGAGAGACCCGAAGGGATCAAGGCTGGTACTCTTAAGCTGGTTGGAACAGACGAAGAAGTAATATACAATAACTTCAAGCTCTTGCTTGATGACAAAGAAGCATATGACGCAATGTCAAAGGCAAGCAATCCTTACGGAGACGGCTTTGCCTGCCGCCGCATTGCGGATATCCTCGAACAGAACTGAAAATATTTCGGCAGAATAAGCTTTGAAAGGTAACAGCCAATGGAGAATCAGAAAAAAACCATAGGAATGATCGGCGGAATGGGACCTGCCGCAACGGCACTTCTGTTTCAAAAAATAGTTGAATATACAGACGCGGAAAAGGACGCCGACCATATCCACATTCTGATAGATAATTATCCCGCGGTTCCTGACAGAACAGCATCTATAAAAAGCGGCAATGATAAGCCTGTGGATTATATATGTGAGGCAGGAAACAAACTGATATCCATCGGAGCGGAGCTGCTGATAATTCCTTGCAATACCTCGCATTATTTCTATGATAAGATACAGAGCAGACTGAGCGTTCCCGTTATCAATATGATATCTGAGACTGCCCTTGTCTGTAAAAGTAAAGGCTGGAGTAAGGTCGGAATCCTCGCAACAGACGGAACAAAAGAAACTCATATCTTTGATAAAGAGCTTGAAAAGCTTGGAATTGAAGCAGTTCCCACTTCCGCTGAAGGTCAGCGAGAGGTGATGTCTGTGATATACGATCAGGTAAAGGCGGGGAAGGAGATAAATACAGAAAAGCTCGCGTTTTATCTTGATGAGATGAAGCAGAAGGGTGCTGAGGCGTTCATACTTGGCTGTACAGAGCTCTCGGCAGCCCTGTGTAACGGAGATTACGGACTTGAATTTATCGACACACTGGAGGTCCTTGCAAAAAGCGCAATAATCCGGGCGGGATATAAGCTGAAATTATCTTAAAACAGGAGTATAACAATGGAGAATTTATCTGCTCTTTTTCTATCGCAGTCATATAGAGATACTTGGGATGATTATAAGCGTTCACTGACAAGCCAAAGCTTCACAGGCTGGGATTATGTTATCCTCACAGCGTCAAATGAAAGACAGGCAGAGGGCTTTCGTGTTCAGATAGAAGCACGGAGAAGGACAGGAGCTTTGCCTGCGAAAACTCATTTTGCCGCTATACCCGACAGAGACGGAAAGCGTGTGGGCAGCGGAGGAGCGACTCTCGGAGTTATAAAATATATAGCAGAGCAGATCGGAAGCATGGATTTTTCGGGACTGCGTATTCTCGTTATCCACAGCGGAGGAGACAGTAAGAGAGTTCCGCAGTATTCGGCTCTCGGAAAGCTGTTCTCACCCGTGCCGCATGAGCTTCCCGACGGCAGATCCTCAACTCTTTTTGATGAATTTCTCATCGCAATGGCATCTGTTCCCTCAAGAATTAAAGAAGGAATGGTTCTTCTTTCGGGAGATGTGCTTCTGCTTTTCAATCCGTTGCAGATAGATTATTCGGGAAACGGTGCGGCGGCGATCTCTTTTAAGGAAAAGGTTGAAACAGGCAAGAACCATGGAGTTTTCCTCGGAGGCGAAAACGGAAACGTCCGCAGATTTCTCCATAAACAGACTGTTGAAAGCCTGAGGGCTAACGGAGCGGTAAATGACCGCGGATATGTTGATATAGATACGGGAGCAGTCATTTTTTCAGCAGAAATGCTGTCTGCGCTTGGTTCACTTATCTCTGATAATGGAATCATCAATGCTGAAAAATATGATTCATTTGTAAATGAAAAGGTCAGATTGTCTCTTTACGGAGATTTTCTTTATCCGCTTGCCGGCGATTCAACTCTTGATGATTTCTATAAAGAAAAGCCGGAGGGTGAATTCTGCGAAGAGCTTACGGAAGCAAGAAAAAAGGTTTGGGAGATCCTTCGTCCTTACCGTATGAAGCTTCTCCGCTTAGCTCCTGCAAAGTTCATCCATTTCGGCACGACTGGGGAGATACTTGCCCTCATGAGCGGAGGCGTTGAGACTTACAGTGAGCTTGGTTGGTCAAAGCATGTTGGAAGCAGTATTACCGATGCGGCGGCAGGCTATAACAGCGTTCTTTCAAAGAAGGCGGAGGTCGGAAGGGATTGCTATCTTGAAGTATCCTATGTCCATAGCGGCGCAAGTATCGGGGATAATGTTCTGCTTTCATATATAGATATACATGACGAAAGTATACCATCAAATGTTGCTCTTCACGGGCTTAAGCAGAAGGACGGGAAATTCGTTGCAAGAATATATGGTATCGGAGATAATCCAAAAGAGAATGTTCTTTTCGGCGAACCTCTCGATGAATTTCTAATGAAGAATTCTCTCTCGGAAAAGGATATATGGAATAGCGATGACCGCACTTTGTGGACAGCGGAGCTTTATCCGGTATGCAATACTGTTCGGGAAGCGGTTTCAGCAGCACTGAATATCTATGATATGTCACAGGGCAAGGGAGATATCGATGCATGGAAGAATGTGGAGCGCAAATCACTTTGCTCAGGCTTTAATGAAGCAGATCCCGAAGCAATAATCGCATGGGATAAGAGGATGAAGGAGCTGGTCCGTATGGACGGTATCCTTAAGCTTATAGAGGCGGGTAGACCCGCCAAGGAGGCAGAAAGAATCCTCGGAGCGGATAAGCTTACTCCGATCCAGGAGCAGTGGCTCAGGAAACGTCTCGAAAGGGCAGATTTCAGCGAAACGATGCGCTTGCATTATTATATAGGACAGGCACTTGGAGGAGCTGAGGGAGATAAGCATATTTCAGAATGCTTTGCAGCAATTTCGGGAACTATACTTAAGTCCGCACTTAAAAATCTTAAATATAACGAAAATGCAAGCATCGCAATGGAGAAGCATACCGTTAAGCTGCCTCTCAGAGTAAACTGGGGCGGAGGCTGGTCGGATACACCGCCTTACTGCAATGAAAAGGGCGGAACGGTACTGAATGCGGCGATCAAGCTTAGCGGCGAATATCCTGTGGAAGTAAAGCTTGAAAAAACAGCGGAAAAGAAGATAGTTTTCGATAGCCGCGATATGGATGTTCACGGTGAGTTCGATAGTATCGAGCCCTTGCAGGCAACAGGCGATCCCTACGATCCCTTTGCGCTTCAGAAGGCATGTCTGCTGGCATGCGGCATCATACCGTCAAAGGGCGGTTCTCTTTGCGAGATACTTGAACGTCTTGGCGGCGGCTTTATAATGCATTCCGAGGTGACGGGAGTTCCGAAGGGAAGCGGTCTCGGTACTTCCTCCATCCTTTCTGCGGCTTGCGTTAAGGCAGTATTTGAATTTATGGGCATCGAGCACTCTGAGGATGACCTCTATTCTCATGTTCTTGCCATGGAGCAGATCATGTCCACAGGCGGAGGCTGGCAGGATCAGGTCGGCGGAGTTCTCGGCGGAATAAAGTATATAACCTCCGAGCCCGGACTTGACCAGAAGATAAAGGTCACAAAGGTAAATATCAGTGAAGAGACAAAGAAGGAGCTTGATAAGCGCTTCTGTCTTATCTATACGGGTCAGAGAAGGCTTGCGAGAAATCTTCTGAGGGATGTTGTCGGCAAATATGTGGGCGGTGAGCCCGACAGTCTTTATGCGCTGAATGAGATACAGAGAGTGGCGGCTCTTATGCGTTTCGAGCTTGAGAGAGGAAATGTTGATGAATTTGCAAGGCTTCTGGATCACCACTGGGAGCTGAGCAAAATGGTTGACGCAGGCTCTACAAATACTCTTATCGATCAGATCTTCGGCAGTATTGAGGAATTTATCGACGGAAAGCTGGTCTGCGGAGCAGGCGGCGGCGGATTTTTACAGGCAGTCCTCAAAAAAGGAGTTTCGAAGGAGACGGTACATAAGAGACTTAAAGAGGTATTCCAGGATAATCCCGTTGACGTTTGGGATTGTGAATTGGTATAATTAAAAATGGGGGTATAAGGAAATGGACGGATATTTCAGCAAAAAATATGTTGAATCCGAGCGAATTCTCTATACCCCCTCGACCTTTGCCAGAAAAAGTCTTATACATCTTCAGGAGATAGGAGAGCTGGCGGCACTGAGACAGCATGAGAGCAGGCGCGAAAAGCTGGAATCATATCTGTTTTTTTCGGTTGAGGACGGTTCGGGACGGCTGATATATAAAGGAGCTGAATATCCGTTAAAAAAAGGCGGTTGTGTTTTTATAAATTGTAAAGACGCCTATGCCCATGAAACCTCAGAGGATCTTTGGAGGCTGAAATGGGTTCATTTTAACGGAGCGCAGATGGCGGAGATCTATGAAAAATATAAAGAACGCGGAGGAAAGCCGGCCTTTGCGCCGGAAAATATATCTGCATTTCATCGTGTTTGGTCAAAGCTTTTCACTGCAGCCTCTTCATCGGATCATATAAGAGACATGCGTATAAATGAGGGATTGAACGAATTGCTGACGCTTTTAATGGAAGAGAGCTGGCATTCAGATGATGAAAACAAAAGCCAAAAACGAAAGGATCTTGTAGCGGTAAAGGATTGGCTTGAGGAGCATTATGCCGAAAAGATCAGCCTTGACGACCTCGCGGAAAGATTCTATATTAATAAGTATTATCTTACTCGTATCTTTAAGGAGCAATACGGAGCTTCGATAAACCGCTACCTTCTTGAAGTGCGGATAACTCACGCGAAAAAGGCACTGCGCTTTACCGATGAAACGATCGAACAGATAGGCTATAAATGCGGTCTTGGCGCACCTTACTATTTCTGCCGGATGTTCAAAAAGGTAGAAGGGATGCCCCCAAGCGAATTCAGAGATATTTGGAAAAGTTAATATATGTATGTGGTTTCCCGCCGCTTCGCGGGAAACCTTTTTTGTTTTATGTAAAAAAACAATAGTTTATCGGGGAAAAGTAACTAATAGTTTATGAGATCCTTCGCCGAGGCTCAGGATGACAGTACTGTACTATTCGCAATGTTTCCTACGTTAAATCACGGTCAACTTAACAGTAGGAAACCAAGTTGGCGATCCC
>JAFTXK010000116.1 GCA_017461635.1 Clostridia bacterium
CCGAGATATTTCGACCAATGGGATTTTGAAGCATAGCCCATTCTGTTGAGGAATCTGATGGTCTCGGCGTTGAGAGTTGAGGTTGAATTTGAAAGACCTCTTATGCCGAGAGCCATATTGTCGTTGGTCTTGCGGTGCTTTGTCTTTTCAAAGCGGTAGAAAGAGGTATCATTTTCCTTGACCTCTTCAACTATCGGGCGCAGACCCGAAATAAAGTTGTTATAAGAGCTGTATTTTGAATAGTAAACATCGTCATGGAGATCAAGACAGTTTGAAAGACCGTTGCAGAAGGTTTCGAGACAGATAAATATTACCATGATAACGGCAACATTTTCTTTGAGCTCCTTCTTTTTCAGCAGACAGAGCAGTATAAGCGTAAGTCCGACGAAGAAGAGCGAAAGCCAGATACCCTCGAAGTCCTCCATGTTCTCATATTCGAATTTTTGTATGAAGAACAAAAAGCCTGTCAGCGCCGCAGCAATTCCGATAAATAGGTTTGAAGAGACGTTTTCGATCTCGTCAAAGGCTTTATGCGCAAGGGTAAGAAGGAAGAAGCAGAGCATGAAGCTATAGCGGTAATTGAGCCAGTTAGGTCTCTGGAAGCCGTGCCATACGAGATCGGCTGTACTGAGACAGAAGCTAAGCACAAAAAACAGGATGAAACAGCCGGCGAGTATCTTTTCTCTTGCCGAGAACTTCTTTGAAACGAAGAATACAGGGACGAGGAAAAGGGTGATAACTCCGCAGTAAAGGAAGGGCCAGCCCTCCGGACGGACGGTGTCATATGAGCCCGGAAAGAATTTTGTGAGCAGATCGATAAAGTCCATCTTTACGGCGGGGTCAAAATTAGGATTTGAGAAGGTGGTTTTACCCATTGTCAGTGAATAATAAGCGGTGAGGATGATTATCATCGCCATTCCGCAGGCAAGGGCAGAATAAAGTACTGTTCTTGAAAGGGAAGCAAGGAAATGAAGTTTTTCCTTCAGCGGATTGTTATCCGAATGAGCAAAATAATAATAGAAGAAATAGACCGCAACGAAGATGCAGACCATATAGCCTATATAGAAATTGCTGAAAACGCTGAGAGCGAGGAAGAAGGTGAACATCTTGAATTTCTTATATTTGATAAGAGATTCAAGACCGAGAGCGACCAGAGGAAGCCACATAACGCAGTCGATCCACATGGTATTATGCTGCTGAACGATGCAGTAAGCTGAGAGGGCATAGAGCAATGAGAAGCAGACGATGGATACCTTATTAAGCTTTTCACGTGTCTTGTGCAGATAGTAACCGAAGGTAAGACCACATCCGCCTGTTTTCAGCAGAAAAAGGACAAGGAGTGCTTCAAGCATTCTGTCCTGAGGGAAAAGACAAACGAGATAAGAAAGGGGGCTAGCGATATAATAGGCGTAGATGCCCATAAATTCGCCGCCGAGAGCTCTCGAAAAGGAATAAAGCAGACTTGCGTCACCGCGTACAAAATTGCGGAGAGCCTCAAAGAAATAAACGTACTGACCGTTAAGGTCAAGGACGAGTACGGAGCCGTCGCCGAAGGGATGTATCTCTCTTGAAAGGTAGATCAGATACATGACAACAACGGGCAGTATAAAGCAAAGAGACAGATAGAGATAAGGACTTTTAAAAAGTTTTGCGAGCTTGCCGGGCTTTCTTTTCTCGGCTGAGCTATCTGTTTCTTCCGAACTCTCTGAGATCTCGTTGATATCGGGCATGTCCGTTTCATTTGCGGGCGCTGTGACGTCAGTATCCACGGATTCAATGTTTATTTCAATATTCTTCTCATTATCCATTGTTTTCTTCTCCTTTAACGACCTTTTTTACCGATTTTTCAAGCCTTAGGCGGTCGAGAACCATGTCGCGCCCGCAGCCCTCGCAAACAATTCTTACGTCACTGCCTACGCGCAGTATCTTAAAAAGCTTCGCCCCGCAGGGGTGATTTTTTTTCATTTCAATGATGTCGCCTACTGATATTTTAAGTATATTCGGCTTCATTTTGCCCTCCCGAAAGACAATATATAATCAGTATAACATATTTTTCCGAATTTGTAAACCTTATTTTGGAATAAACGCGTCTTAAATATTAAAGCTTCCACCCATATTTCACAATTTAACAGTAGCTTTAATACAAAAATTAATATATTATTCATCAAATTGTTTGACTTATGGAAAAACTTGTGGTATAATATAAGTTGGCAAATTGTTTTGGAGGTGCAGTATGGTAATTCTCGGTATCGACCCGGGCCTTGCTATTGTGGGCTGGGGCGTGGTAGAATATAAGGGTTCTAAGTTCCGTACCATTGATTACGGCGCCATCACAACTCCAAAGGAAATGAACACCCAACAGCGGCTTAAAAAGATATATGACGATCTTGCGGATATTATCAGAAAATACCGTCCCGAGCAGGTGGCGATAGAGGAGCTTTTCTTCAATACCAATACCACCACGGGAATAAGAGTCAGCGAAGCGAGAGGGGTGATCCTTCTCATTTGCGAGCAGGCACATATGGGTATCTTCGAATATACTCCGCTTCAGGTCAAGCAAGCAGTTGTTGGCTACGGAAGAGCAGAGAAGAAGCAGGTTATAACCATGGTTACGATGCTTTTGGGTCTTGCTGAACCTCCTAAGCCCGATGACACTGCGGATGCACTGGCAATTGCTATCTGCCATGCACACAGCGGTGCATCAAGACTGGCCGATTACTATAATAAATAAGGAGCTATGACATATATGTGGTATTCTGAAAACTGGAAGGATTATGAGCTTCTCGATACCTCGGACGGTGAGCGTCTCGAGCGTTGGGGCAAATATATACTTATCCGTCCCGATCCCCAAATAATCTGGAAGGGTGCCCGAAATCATCCTGCATGGAAGAGGGCAGACGGTATCTACCGCCGTTCAAATAGTGGCGGCGGAGGCTGGATAAAGAACAAGATGAGCGAGCAGTGGAATATTAAATACGGCGACCTTTCTTTTGTTCTCCGCCCAATGGGCTTTAAGCATACGGGGCTTTTTCCCGAACAGGCTGCCAACTGGGATTGGTTCTCGGGGCTGATAAAAAACGCGGGAAGACCGATCAAGGTTTTGAACCTCTTTGCTTACACAGGCGGTGCGACAGTTGCAGCGGCAAAGGCAGGTGCTTCTGTTTGCCATGTTGACGCGGCAAAGGGCATGGTAGCTCAGGCAAAGGAAAATGCTAAGCTCAGCGGTCTTGCCGATGCACCGATCAGATATATAGTTGACGACTGCAAAAAGTTTGTTGAACGCGAGATCAGACGCGGCAACCGCTATGACGGCATTATTATGGATCCTCCGTCTTATGGCAGAGGACCGGGCGGAGAGGTCTGGAAGATCGAAGACAATGTTGACGAATTTGTTACTCTTGTTTCTCAGATTTTGTCCGATAAACCGCTGTTCTTCCTTATAAATTCATATACTACCGGGCTTTCGCCTCTTGCGATGAAGTATATCATCGATATGCGCGTTGCTGACCGCTTCGGCGGCAGGACAGAGGTGGGTGAGCTTGGGCTTCCCGTTACACAGACGGGCGGAATATTGCCCTGCGGTGCAAGTGCACGCTGGCAATCAAACGGAGCTGACGAAAAATAAATGGAAAATACGAAAAATTACTTCATAAAAACTGAAGATCTTTGCGCCTCTTATGAAGAGGATGATGGCAGAGCCGTTCAGGTTCTCAGCGGTGTTTCTCTCGGCATTGAAAAAGGAGAATACGTTGCTGTTCTTGGTCATAACGGTTCCGGAAAATCCACCTTTGCAAAGCTTCTCAATATGATCCTTTTGCCCGACAGCGGTAAGATCTATATCGACGGAACAGACATTACCCGTGAGGATATCACCGAAAAGGAAATATACGATATAAGACGCAAGATAGGCATGGTTTTTCAGAATCCCGATAACCAGCTTGTGGCAACTATCGTTGAAGAGGATGTTGCTTTCGGTCCTGAAAATCTGGGAATCCCTTCCGCTGAGATCAGGCAGAGAGTTGACGAAGCTCTTTCACTTGTAGGCATGAGCGAATACGCCCGTCATGAGCCACACAGGCTTTCGGGCGGACAGAAGCAGAGGGTTGCCATTGCGGGAATTATCGCGATGATGCCGGATTGCATGATCTTTGATGAATCAACCGCGATGCTTGACCCTATCGGCAGAAAAGAAGTTATGGACACTATCGATATGCTTCGCCGGGAAAAGGGAATAACAATTATCAATATTACGCACCATATGAACGAAGCTGTAAGGGCTGACAGAGTTATAGTGCTGAATGACGGCAAGGTCTATATGGACGGAACACCCGAGGAGATCTTCGGAGAGCCCTATAAGCTTGAGCTTGCGGGACTGGAGGTTCCCCAGTGTACGGCACTTATTCAGGAGCTTAGTCGCAAGGGGTTAAGGCTTGACGGTGAATGTACAACTCCCGAAAAATGCGCAAAGCTCCTCCGGAATGCGATAGGAGGTAAGAAGAATGGCTGAGATCAGACTTGAAAATATCTCCTATGTTTACAGCGAAGGTACGCCCTTCGAAATAAGTGCTCTTGATGATATAAATGTTACAATTAAAAACGGTTCTGTAACCGGAATAATCGGTCATACGGGTTCGGGAAAATCTACCCTTGTTCAGATGCTTAACGGTCTTGTAAAGCCTGCCCGCGGCAAGGTAATGCTTGACGGTAAGGATATCTGGGAGAATCCGAAGGAGATCGGAAAGATACGTTTTCGCGTAGGTCTTGTTATGCAGTATCCCGAATATCAGCTTTTTGAGGAAACGATAAGGGCAGATATTGCTTTTGGTCCTAAGAATATGGGGCTTGATTCAAAGGAGATCGAGGAAAGAGTTCTTGAAGCGGCAGATTTTGTCGGTCTCGACCGTGATCTGCTGGAAAAATCCCCCTTTGATCTTTCGGGCGGTCAGAAACGCCGTGCCGCAATTGCGGGAATTATCGCTATGCGTCCGGAAGTTCTTGTTCTCGACGAACCTGCGGCAGGTCTCGATCCCTCGGGAAGAGAAATGATTATGCAGAGCATCATGAATTATAAGAAGAGAACCGGGGCAACCGTCGTCATCGTCAGTCACAGTATGGAGGACATGGCGAGGTACTGTGACTATCTTATAGTCCTTGCCGACGGAAAGCTTCTCATGACAGGCAAGAAGGACGAGGTCTTCGGCAGAGCCGATGAGCTTACGGCGGTTGGGCTTGATGTTCCTCAGATCACTACCATGATGAATCTGCTTGCAGGGATGGGAATTCCTGTTAATACTGCGGTCTATACCATTGATGATGCACTAAATCAAATCTATAAATTACTTTAAGATTGGAACAAAATGAAAAATATATCACTCGGTCAATATTACCCGGGAAATTCAGTGATACACAGAATGGATCCGAGAATGAAGCTGATCCTTTCGCTTCTGTATATCGTTTGCTCTTTCCTTTGCCGCAATATAATAAGCTTTGGGCTTTTGTTCGTATCAGCCATAGTGCTTATACTGCTCAGCAGAATACCCATGTCGCTTATTATGCGGTCTATAAGACCAATATTATTTATTCTTGCTTTCACCGTTGTTATCAATATATTCTGGACTTCGGGCGAAACACTGCTTTTTGAATGGAAATTTATTCATATATATCTTGAAGGCGTTATGAATGCTGTATTTATGGTGCTGAGGATATTTGTGCTTATAGTTGGGGCAAGTCTTTTCCTTACTTATACCACAACTCCCATTGCACTGACAGATGCTATTGAACAGCTTTTTGCACCTCTTAAGCGGATCAAGGTTCCGGTGCATGAATTTGCAATGATGATGACTATTGCTCTCAGATTTATTCCTACACTTATCGATGAGACCGACAAGATCATGTCAGCTCAGAAGGCGAGAGGTGCGGATTTTACCAGCGGAAGTCTTATAAACCGTGCAAAGGCACTGATACCGATTCTGATACCGCTGTTTGTTTCCTCATTCAGACGCGCAGATGAACTTGCAACGGCTATGGAATGCCGCTGTTACCACGGCGGAGAGGGAAGAACGAGAATGAGTATTCTTCATTACAGGGCACTTGATTTTATTGCCATTCTTATTATGATAACATTCGGTGTTTCCCTTGTTCTTCTCAATATGCTCGGTATCGGCTATACGATGTAAAGATGAAAATATTTATTAAGATAAAGTATCTGGGAAAAGCATATTCGGGCTATCAGGTACAGAAAAATGCTCCCACAGTTCAGGGCGCATTATGTGCGGCGGCAGAAAAGCTATTTGGATTTCCTTGCGATATCACAGGCTGCAGCCGTACAGACAGCGGCGTTCATGCAAATATGTTTTGCGCTACCGTTGTCCGCCATGGCGAAAGGGGAATAGAGACAGCTCTGCCGATGGACAGGCTTCCGAGAGCTATAAATGCTTTTTTGCCTCTTGATATTGCGGTTTATGAGGCTGAATGGGTCTCAGAGGATTTTCATGCGAGACATGATGTTAAATATAAAGAATATATTTATAAGATAAGATGCTCTCATGAGCGCGATCCTTTTCTTTCGGACAGATGCTGGCATTATCCGAGGATACTCGGTGATGATGCTGTTGAAAAAATGAAGACAGCCGCAAGATATTTTGAGGGAACTCATGATTTTTCGGCATATATGGCGCAGGGCTCGCCTGTTGAGAGCACCGTAAGAACAATATTCTATACCGATGTTATAAGAGAAGGTGAGAATGTGATCTTCAAGGTCGCAGGTGACGGTTTCCTTTATAATATGGTAAGGATAATGACGGGAACACTCCTTTATGTAGGTCTCGGAAGAATAAAGCCTGAGGATATTCTGAAAATAACCGAGAGCCGCGACAGAACGAGGGCGGGAATGACAGCGCCGCCTGAAGGGCTTTATTTGAATTACGTTAAATACTGAGAGAAAGGAGAATAAGCATGGCATTCGAAAAAAAACGCAGATCGCAGTCGGATAGACCCAACAAATCGGAAAACTTGAATGAGATAAGAGTTTCGGATGATGAGCTTGAGGAAGCTGCAGCCGTCAGTAATCCATATTACGCAAGGGTAGCCGGGATATACAGCGCGGTAAGATATGCTTTGCTTATTTTTCTCATTGCCTTTCTTGTTGCCGCCGCTATCAGCAGTCCGGAGAGTATTTCATATGATAATCTTATGTTCCTTATGAAGGATCTGGGCAGTGTTGCCGAGGCATCGGGAGGTAATTTTGAAACTATAACCTATAATCCCGATACGACTCTTTCTTTTGCAGGCTTTCGCAAGAATCTTGCCGTAGCGACCTCAGCGGGACTCAGAATATATGAGGGTGACGGTTCGCTTCTCTTTGAAGGAAAGGATAAATTTTCAAAGCCTCTTATAGAAACCTCAAACAGATATCTGCTGGTATATGATTTCGGCGGTAATTCCTATGCGATTTATAATTCCTTTGCAAGGATATATACCGAGAAGCTGGATTATGAGATCACAGGCGCGGATATTTCCGACAGCGGTATGTTTGCTGTCGTTACTAAGACAAAGGAATATAATTCGGCAGTTCTTCTTTATACTAAAAACTGTAATCTAAAGAACCGCTATCTTTCAGAGGACAGAGTTATTGACGTTTCGATAAACGACAGCGGAAGCAGAGTTTGCATACTTACCTTTGATGCTGAGAATGCATCCTTTATAACAAAGATCAAGATTTCAAAGCCAGGTGATGATGCTCCGATCACAACTCTTGAGCTTCAGGATATTTTTCCTCTGGCTTGCGAATTTACCTCTGACGGAAATCTTACCGTTTTCTGCGATAAAGCTCTGTATTTCTATGATAGCAACGGAAATCTCATAGGAAGCTTTACTTTGGGCGGCAAACCCGAAGCAGCTCGACTTTGCGAGGAAGGCACAGTTATATCACTTCCGAAAAATGCAGTTACAACAGGAAGTAATGTAACGGTTCTTGACAGCCGCGGAAATATAATCTATAGCGGCGAGATTTCGGGCAAGACCTCTATTGTTGATTATAAAAACGGATATCTTTTCTCCCTCTCGGGGAATATACTGACGAGGACTGATGTAAAAACATCCGAAAATATTTCAAAAGAAGTTTCCGGCAGCGGAAAAACGATGGTGGTTTATTCCGAAAATGATATTATGATCTGTTCTGCTTCCTGCGCGGAATATTATGATTTTGAAGATTAAGGAGGCTGTCAATGTTTTTTATTCTTGATGTTATTGCCGTTATAATTTTTTTGATGACGGTCATTTCCTGCCGTTCCAAGGGCTTTTTTAAATCCTTTTTCGGACTTATAAAGGTAGTTCTCGCGCTTATAGTGGCATATCTGTTTATGCCCACGGCGGCTTATTTTTACCGCACATCCTTTGTTGAAAAATTAGTATCGGATACCGTTGCCGAGAGGATAAATAATCTTGCACAGAAAACGGCTGAGGGCTTCAATCTTGAAAAGCTTTTCGGTGATATGCCTTCCGAATTTGCAGATATTCTGAGCCGTTACGGTGCTGACGGCGATAAGCTCGCAGAGCGCTTCGGAGGTCTTACCGCGGCGGCAGAGGACAGTATTAATGACCTTGCAACCTCAATAACCTCGGCTGTAGTTCATGCTATTTCCGATATTCTTGCTTTTGCAACCCTTTTTGTGGGCGCGCTTATAGTCCTTTCAATAGTTATTTGGATAGTAGGGCTTATTATGAAGCTGCCCGTGCTTTCAACTATAGATAAGGGGCTGGGATTCCTTTTCGGTATTATCTCGGGTCTGCTTCTTATATGGGTATATGCAAATCTTGTTACCTTTGCTGTTGAGGCAATAAGTATAGTAAAGCCGGGACTTATCGGCACAAATGTTATTGAAAATACCTTTATTATCAAATATATCAGCGACAATTTCATGTTTGGATTTGCCGCTCCCAACCCCTAAAGGAGGAATTTCTTAGAAAATGGTAGCTCGTTGTTCCAGATGCCAGAAGAGAATGGCAGTAGTTTTTGCAACCACAAATGAAAACGGCGAAACTAAAAGCCGCGGATATTGTATTAAATGCGCTAAAGAGATAGGCATACCGATAGATAATATGCTTGGAGGAGTTCTCGGAAAATTCGGTCTCGATCCCGAGCAGCTCGAAGAGATGGAGGACGGTATGAATCAGCTTATCGAAAGCGATGATTTCGATATAGAACAGATCGACGGCGGTGCACCCGCAATAGATTTTCACAAGCTGATGGGAAATCACGGCGGCAATATAAGCGGTCAGGTTCCGCCTAAAAAACAGCAGAAAGGTGAGCCCTCGGGAGAGAAAAAAAGAAAATATCTCGATACCTATTGCCGTAATCTTACCGAAAAGGCTAAAAAAGGCGAACTCGACAGGATAATCGGCAGGGAGCGCGAGCTTCAGAGAGTTATTCAGATTCTCTGCCGCCGTCAGAAGAATAATCCTTGTCTTATAGGTGAGCCCGGTGTAGGTAAAACCGCAATTGCCGAGGCGCTTGCTCAGAAGATCGCGTTAAATGACGTTCCTTATAAGCTGAAAAATCATCAGGTTTATCTCGTGGATCTGACCGCACTTGTTGCGGGAACTCAGTTCCGCGGTCAGTTTGAACAGAGAATGCAGGGGCTTATCAATGAAGTAAGAGAAGCGGGAAATGTAATCCTCGTTATCGATGAGGTCCATAATATAGTCGGTTCGGGTGATGCCGAAGGAAGCATGAATGCCGCGAATATCCTGAAGCCCGCACTTTCACGAGGCGAAATTCAAGTCATCGGCGCAACCACCCTTCGCGAATACAGAAAATATATTGAGAAGGACGCGGCTCTCGAAAGACGTTTCCAGCCTGTAACGGTAAATGAGCCCTCAATTGAGGAGAGCGTTGAAATGCTGAAGGGGATCAAGCATTATTATGAAGAATTTCATATGATAAAGGTACCCGATGCCGTACTTGATAAGGCTGTCAGAATGTCGGAAAGATATATCACTGACAGATATCTGCCCGATAAAGCGATAGATCTTCTTGATGAAGCCGCGGCGAATCTTTCTCTCAGCACCGCCGAGATCAATGAAAGCTATGAGATCAGAGATAAAATGCTTTCGGTCAAAGAGGCTCGTGAAAAATGCGAGGCTGAAAATGCCGCGGATGCAGATGCTGAGGCTAAAAAATACGAGCTTATTGCAAATTATAAGGCAGAAGAGCTCAGACTTTCCGAGCGTTTGCACGAAATCGAGCCCAAATGTCAGAATGTAACCATGACCGTGGCTGATCTTGCAGAGGTCATTGAGATCTGGACAGGTATTCCGGCAACAAATGTTACAGAAAACGAATTCGAGAAGATAGACAGACTTGAGGAGCGTTTAAAGACGCGAATTATCGGTCAGGATAAGGCTGTGGAAGCAGTAGCGAGAGCGATAAAACGCTCCCGTGCGGGAATTTCCTATAAGAAGAAGCCGGTCTCCTTCATTTTTGCAGGACCTACCGGTGTTGGTAAGACCGAGCTTGTAAAAACACTGGCTTCGGATCTCTTCAATTCTCCCGAAACTCTCATAAGACTGGATATGTCGGAATTTATGGAAAAGCATTCGGTATCCCGTATCATCGGAGCTCCTCCCGGCTATGTCGGTTATGACGAAGCCGGACAGCTCACTGAAAAGATAAGACGTAAGCCCTATTCGGTAATTCTTTTTGACGAGATAGAAAAGGCGCATCCGGATGTACTCAATATCCTTCTCCAGATTCTTGACGACGGAAGGATCACGGATGCGCACGGAAAAACGGTAAATTTTGAAAATACGGTAATAGTTATGACTACAAATGCCGGCTCTGACAGAAATACTGCTTCGGCAGGCTTTTCTTCAAGCTCGGCAGAGGTTGCCGAAGCCAAGACCGAAAAAGCTCTTGCTTCCTTCCTGCGTCCCGAATTTATAAACAGGGTTGATGAGATTATAACTTTCCGTTCTCTTAATAAGGAAGATTTCGGAAGAATAGCAGGCATAATGATAGGAGAGCTTTCGGAAGTTCTTTCCGAAAAAGATATAAAGCTGAATTGTACTGATGAAGCTCTTGCTTTTATTGCGGAAAAATCCTTCTCTGCAAAATTCGGTGCAAGAAATATGAGAAGATATATTCAGACGGCAATTGAGGATAAGCTTGCCGAGCTGATAATTTCGGATTATAAACAGACATTTACTCAGGCTTATATAGGTGTAAAGGACGGCGAGCTTGACATAGCTTGCATGTAAAATAAACAAAGGAGGTCAGGATCATGAACGAGAGATGGTATTCGCTGAGCATCGAAGAAGCAGCCAAAAAACTGAATACAAATGTCTCGTCGGGTCTTGACGTAAAGGAAGCCGAGCGCAGACGCAGACGCGGCGAAGGCGGATCTGTGTTCAGAGGCGTAGGACAGTCGGTATTCCAGCATGCCGCAAAGGTTGCAACGGATATTACCGTCATTATCTTTGCTCTTGCTGCACTGATAAGTGCTTTCCTCGATGACGGTAAGCGCGCGGGGCTTGCTTTTGCGCTGGCGCTTATTGCCTTTGCCACGGCTATAGTCGGCTATGTTCTTTCAAGAAGAGTGTTTGAAGCCTCGGCGGAGCTGTCAGTACCCCGTGCAAAGGTGATCAGATCGGGTAAGGTCTATGTCGTTGACTCTGCAAGTGTTGTTACCGGAGATATCCTTCTGCTGGAAAAGGGGGATATTGTTCCGTGCGACTGCAGACTTATAAATTCGGTAGATATGAGAGCTGTGGAATTCATCGGCAAGATCGGTGATAAGGAGAAAAGAGAACTGAACGATAAGGATGCTTCTTTCATCTGCCGTCCAGAGGAAAAGCCAAATATTTCAGCGCAGAAGAATATGATAGTGGCATCATCCGTTATCGTTTCGGGCGGCGGCAGAGCAATGGCTGTAAGAACGGGAAAGAAAACCTTCCTTTCGCTTCTCCTTGGCGAGATAGAGATCATTCCGCGCAAGAAGAGAGATATGAAGGTTCTTACCGAACTTTCAAAGCTTCTTTCAAAGGTTAGTCTCGCGATTCTCATTGCAACCGTTCCTTTTACTGTTCTTGCTATGATAACAGGAAAAAATGAGCTTGGAATACTTGATGTTCTTCTCTCAATGCTTGCCCTTGCCGTCAGCACGGGAAGTGAGATAATCGGCGGTCTTGCATATCTTTTTCCCGCGTTCTCAATGAAGAAATGCGAAAAGTCCAAGGACGGCGCGCGCATAAAATATCCCGATGCCATGCAGGAGCTGAACTATATAGATTCTGTGATGGTAGTTGGTAATAAAGCAATATGTGATGATAATAAATATGTGGAAAGCGTTTTCGCTTCAAATCATTTTTATGATTCGGCATCGGCCATGAGCGGCAGAAATCAGGCACTGAACTGTTTTCTTGATCTTGCCGTGCTCGGTACATCTCATTATCTTAATTCGGGCGTCGGCACGATATTTTCGGGCTCGGATGAATCTATCCTTTGCGCGTGCGCGGTTGCGGATTTTGCCGCCTCTTGCGGAATTAACAGAGAAGTGCTTGAATCGAAATATTCAGAGCTTGAATTTTCTCCTGCGGGTGTATCTGGTTATGATACAACGCTAATTCAGAATGGCGAGGAATATCGGATAATATGTGTTTCGGATAAATCTTCGCTTCTCGGGCTTTGTAATTATATCAGAACTCCGGACGGCGCAGTTCCTCTTGATGCCGATAAGAAATCAGATATCATACGCGCTTGCAGTCAGCTTACAAAAAAAGCAAAGGGCGTTACTCTTGTCGCTTCCAGAACCAGCCCATGCTCGAGTCTCGAACGGCTGGGGGCGGTGCAGAATCAGCTCGTTTTTGAGGGCTATATTGTCTATTCCGCACCCTATATAGATACGCTTGCGGCGCGGATAGAAGAAATGAAGGAAGCGGATATAACTTTCTATTATGTCTCTGAAGAAAATGCGGATTCGGTAATTACAGCATTTAATATCGGTGCAGTAAAAGGTAAGCATGAGATAGCTTACGCTTCTGCCTTCAGACGCTCGTGCAAGAAGATAACAGATAATTTTGGTCAGTACCGCGCGTATCTCGGCTTTTCCGAGCGAGAGATCGAAAAGCTGGCAAAAACAATTCGAGGAGAGGACGGTACTCTTGCCGTAATTGCCTCGGATACAGATCATCTTTCTCTTCTCGGCGGGGCAAATGTTGCGGTTGCGCTTTCTGATTTCGATGAGAGATCGGGAGCGGTAAGATCGCTCAGCGGAAGCTCGGAAATAGTCAGAAAGAATGCGGATATTCTGATCCCCCCGGCGAAAAAGGACAGCGGAGGCTTCGAAGCCTTCTCAGAGGCGGTGCTCAGATCAAAAAATGCATGCGCAGGACTTTGTAAATTCCTGCGGTATCTGACCTTTTCGGCGTCGCTGAGACTTGCCCTTGCGCTTTTGCCTTTGATCTTCGGCAGGATGCTGCTTGGGGCGGTTCAGATAATTTTCCTTGGAGTTCTTATAGATATTCCCGCAATGATATGCTTTGCAAATGCAAATAATACCGCGGCGTTTTCGGATAGAATAGCGGATATCGAAACTCTTCTGGCTTCACCTCTGAAAAAGCTTGGAAAATATTTGATTTCAGGTGTCGGACTTGGTGCCGTAATGCTGCTTCTTGCGGCTGTTTTCGGTTCCTCGGGAGCAATAACGGATGAGCACCTTTCGGTATTTGCCTTTGCCGGCGCAATGCTTTCACAGCTTTTTGCGATGTTTATCATAGCGAAACCGAATGAAAATGATATAGCAAGCAGGATATTCCTTGGAATACATATTGCTGCTATCGCGATAATATTCATTTTAGCCTTGGCGATCTCGCCTATGGGGGCTTTCCTTGGCATTAGCTATCCCGGTTGGCAGGTATGCTCTGCAGCTCTGCTGATCTCTGTTATAGGTTATGTGATGATTCTTGTAACGGACAGGTACATATGAAAAAACACCTTCGTATAATATAATACGGAGGTTTTTTTCTTTATAAAAAGTAATAGTTAACAGTGAAGAGGTGCTTATGAATATTATCGATCTTGCGACACTTGGCGAAAAAAGTGTTATAAATCTTTGCGACGGTAAGGATCTTGGCTTTGTCTGCGATATCAGATTCACAAGAGATGAAGGAAGGATCTGTTCTCTTGTTATCCCAAAAGACGGGGGACTGTTCTCCTTTGGCAAGTGTGAGAATATAATCATCCCTTGGGATAAGGTTGAATGCATAGGTGAGGATGCGATCCTTGTTAGGATAAATATTTCGGAATGTAAATGCGAATGTGAAGGAAAAGGAAAGGGCAAAAAGAGAGCCTTCTTCGGATAAATGTTAAAAAAATGTAAATAATTTTGAATGCGGTTGACAAATATAAGGAATAATGTTAAAATATCTTGTATTGCGCGCTGATGCGACGCAAAATAAATAATACACACACAGAGAGCTTGACCGCCG
>JAFTXK010000117.1 GCA_017461635.1 Clostridia bacterium
ACATGGAGTTGTTGAAGATTTTTGAATGATAAACGGGACGTCGAGGGCGCCGTCCCCTACAAAAATGTTCTCATCTCACCGCTAAATTATTGTTTACCATCATAAAAGGAGAAAGAATGCTTACATACAAAGACCGCATAAAGGCTATGCGCGAGACAAAGATAAAACACACTCTCGAAAAGCGCGAGCAGAACGGTTTTACCGATCTTGACGATTTCGGAACCGTTCCACTTCCCGAGGGCTATGAGGTAATGCCCTATTATAACAGCGAAAACGGCAGCTTTTACGGCGAAGAAGCAATGGCGGAAAACTTCTGCCGCGTGCTTGACGCTCACCCCGCTTATGTTGATCCCATGGAAATGCTCTGCGGCAGATGGCGCGATATGCTGGTAAACTACCGCGGAGATGTTCATTATATGCCCGACTGGATGAAGAAGAATGAAAAGCTTCGCAACTTTGTCCATGGCGGAGCAAACGCTATGTGGAGCAAGCGCTGGGATGAAAAAAGCTTTCCCTATGACCATCTGAAGCCTCTTCAGAAGAAGTATAATATTCAGACAGGCATCGACGGCGACGCGCATTTTGCCTGTGATTACCGCATCGGTCTCAAGCTGGGCTTCGGCGGTTTCCTCGGTAAGATCGAAAAATACCGAAAGATAAATGAGGGCAAGGATACCTTCTATGATGCGGAAGAAAAATGCGTAAGAGCGATGATTCGTTTTATCGACAGACATATAGAGAGAATCAAGGAGCTTCTCTTGATAGAGGACAGACCCGAAATCTTTAAAACTCTTTCGGAGATGAAAAGGGTATGCGAAAATATCCGTACAGACGCGCCGAAAACCTTCCATGAGGCTTGCCAATGGGTTGCATTCTTTAACTGCTTCGCAAGGATCTATACCCGAGACGGCGCGGGCTTTCAGATAGACAGAATTCTGCTTCCTTACTATGAAAACGATATAAAAAGCGGTATTCTTGACGATGAAAAGACGAAATTTTTAATTGCGAATCTGCTCCTCATCGATCCTCATTATTATCAGATCTCAGGCGTTGACTCAGAGGACAGAGATATGACCAATCACCTTTCATATCTTGTACTTGAGGGTGCAGATATGATAAATATCTCCTGCAATCTCACCGTTCGCTATCACGAAAACTGCGATCCTAAGTTTTTTCGCACTGCGGTGGAACACCTCTTTAAAAATAAGAACGGCTGGCCTCGCTTCTGCGGCGACAGGGCTTTGCTTGAAGGCTATATGAAGAACGGAGTTTCAAAGGAAACGGCGCGTGAGCGCATTGCTGTGGGCTGTAACTGGATGTGCGTTCCCGGCAAAGAATTTCCAATGAACGATACCGTTAAGATCAATATCGCAAAGGTGCTTGAAGAAGCACTGAAATCTCTCAAAGAAGAAGAAATCAATAGCCTTGAAAGGCTGACAGAGCTCTTCTCGGAGCATCTCAGAATCGCGGCAGAGGTCACAGCGGCAGGTGTCAATCTACATCTCGACCACATCGGCGATGTTACTCCTGAGCTTATCATGAATCTGATGTTCAAGGATTCCATCGAAAAGGGACTTGACGCGTCAAGATGCGCCGAGCTTTACACAGTCGGTGTTGACGGAGCAGGGCTTGCGGTAGTAGCAGATTCACTTGCCGCTATCGAACAAAGAATAGAAAATGAAAAGCTTCTCACATGGGATGGGCTTTTTGAAGCGCTTGACAATAATTTTGCAGACGAGAGAACCCGCCTCATGCTTGCCTCCTGCCCAAAATACTGCAGCGGAGACAGCCTTGCCGATAAATGGGCTCTTTGGCTTACAGATGTTTATACCAAGACTATAAGAGAGACCAAAATGCCCGAGGGCAGAATGCTTATTCCCGGCTGGTTCTCCTGGGCGAGAACTATTGAATACGGCAGTGCCGTTGGTGCAACTCCAAATGGAAGAAGAAGCGGTGAGCCCATATCACATGGTGCAAATCCCAACCCTCACTTTCGCCGCGACGGCGCGGTAACGGCGCAATCAAACGGTATCGCATCAGTCCAGCCCGGATACGGAAATACAGCACCTCTCCAGATCTAATTTGATCCAAAGATAGGAGCAGAGGAAGGCGGTATCGAAGCGGTTATGGCTCTCATCAAGGGGCATTTTGACTGCGGCGGGACGCTGATAAATATCAATGTTCTCGATGCCGATAAGCTTATGGCGGCATCAAAGGATCCCGAGCTTTATCCCGATCTCGTGGTCAGAGTAACCGGATTTACCGCCTATTTTGTCTCCCTCTCCCCCGAATTCAGACAATTAGTGATCGAAAGATTCCTTGACGGGATGTAATCAAAAAGAACTGTAAAAAACATCCATAAAAAACAATTTGACATTATTTTTATTGTTTCAAGCAAAAAAATTTATAAATTTCAAAAAAACACTTGACAAATAATTTTGGAGGTGTATAATGAGCGCAAGGCAGGCAAGTTATCTGCGTAAAATTTCATAAAAAAGCCATGAGCGAGTGAGAATGGGAGGATGTGTTATGAGCACAAAGAACCAGACGCCTTTACCGGATTACGAAAAGCTTTTTGCAGAAGAAGCAGAGAAGCACCATGACGGTGCGGGAGTTATCTGGAAGCTGATGAAAAAGAACGCCTTGCGCATTAGTCTTTCGGGCATTATGTTCACCCTAAAGGATGCCTGTACTATCATTGCGCCAATGATAACCTCAAATATCATTAACGCTCTTGTCTCCCCGGGTGATGATCTTATAATGATCATTATCAAAAACTGTGTTCTTTTGCTTGTGTTTTATGCAATACATATTCCGGGACATGTCTTCTATGCAAAATATGTTGACAGCATGCTCCGCACTATTTCTGCGGGACTGCGCCGTACCCTTATCCGTAAGCTTCAGCATCTTTCGATAACTTATCATAAGGAGATCGAAAGCGGAAAGGTGCAATCAAAATTCATCCGCGATATCGAAGCAGTTGAAGCCCTCAATAATCAGATAGTTAAAACCATAGTTCCTGCAATCGCAACTCTATTGGTATATATTTATATTGTTATAACAAAGAGCTGGGTAGTTGCCGCATTTTTTGCTCTTGTTATACCAACGCAGGTGCTTTTTACAAGAATTTTCAGAAAGAAGCTGAAAAAGACCAGCTATGCTTTCAGAGAAGAGAATGAGCTTGTTGCGGCACAGGTAACGGAAATGCTCAATATGATTCCCGTTACAAAAGCTCACGGGCTTGAAGAGGATCAGCTTTTTAAGCTTGATATTGGTATCAGAAAGCTTCGCGAAAAGGCTCTTGACGTGGATAGATTGAATTCTTATTTTGCCTCCAGTCTGCATATCACTATACAGGTCTTCAATCTTATAAATCTGTTTTTCAATGCATATCTTGCAATGAACGGATATATCGACATCGGAGATATCGTCCTTTTCAACAGTTATTTTTCAACCATTGCAGGAAAGATCAACGGGATCATTGCGCTGATGCCGGAGCTTTCCAAGGGTATGGAATCGGCTCGTTCCGTATCTGAGATCATGTTTTCAAATAATGTTGAGGACGATCGCGGAAAGATCAAGCTTCGTTTTGTTCACGGTCATCTTAAATTCGACAATGTTTCATATCGTTATCCCGGAGCGGAAGAGGATACCATAAAGGATCTCAAGCTTGAGGTCAAGCCGGGCGAGTGCGTTGCATTTGTCGGAGGTTCCGGTTCAGGAAAATCCACTGTCATGAATATGATAATCGGATTTTTACAGCCTACCTCTGGTCAGTATCTGATTGACGGAAAGCCTGTTGAAGCGCTAAGCATGAGCGATTACAGACATTTTATCTCGGTAGTTCCGCAGAACAGTATTCTGATGACGGGTACTATCCGCGATAATATTACTTACGGTATGCCCGGCATCAGCGAAAAGCGGCTTCAGGAGGTCTTGGAGCTGGCAAATATCAATGAGTTCCTTCCTTCTCTGCCAAACGGTATTGATACCATGATCGGCGAGAACGGAGGTAAGCTTTCCGGCGGTCAGAAGCAGAGGATTTGCATTGCTCGCGCTCTTATACGCGATCCTAAGATACTCATTCTCGATGAAGCAACGTCGGCACTTGATAATATTTCCGAATACCATGTTCAATATGCGATCTCCGAGCTGATAAAGAACCGTACTAACTTTATCGTTGCCCACCGTCTATCCACTATACGCGATGCAGATAGGATCGTTGTAATGGAGCAGGGCAGATGCGTTGAAATGGGAACATATGACGAGCTTATGGCAAAGAAGGGTAAATTCTATGAGCTCAAAACTCTCAGCGATATCAATGTTTCCGAAGAGACTGCACATGTTAATTGAATTTAAGGGCTGCATTGCAGCCCTTTTTTATGCAAATTAAAGTCAAATAGGGGCATACTAAAGAAAAAACTTTTTTCGGAGGATGTCTTATGAAAAAATCTTTTTGGAGCGATTCTGCGGCCCTGCCGTCATTTCCAAAGCTTGAGGGAGAGATCAAAACCGATGTTCTGATAATCGGAGGGGGTATTTGCGGTCTGCTCTGTGCATACTGTCTTGACCGCGCGGGAATTGATTATGTACTCGTTGAGGGAGACCGCATCGCCTCGGGAATAACCAAGAATACTACAGCCAAGATAACTGCTCAGCATGGGCTGATATATGCAAAGCTTCTTCGCGATATGGACGGAGAAAAGGCGAAAATGTATCTTGCCGCCAACCTGAAAGCGGTGGACGAATATGAAAAGCTGTGCCGCTCCATTGAATGCGATTTTAAGAAAATGAGCTCGTATGTGTATACACTGAGAGATAGGAAAAAGATCGAGGAGGAGATGAAGGCGCTTGAACTTCTCGGCTATAAAGCAAAATTTACCGATAAGACCGAATTGCCCTTTGATATTCTCGGCGCGGTCTGCTTTGAGGAACAAGCGCAATTCGATCCTCTGAAATTTATTTTCGGTATTTCTCGAAATCTGAAAATTTACGAAAACACTTTCATTCGCGATATAACTCCGCATTCAGCTATATCCGACAGTGGAAAGATCATAGCAAAGAAGATCATAATTGCAACTCATTTTCCTTTTATCAATAAGCACGGCTCTTATTTTCTGAAGCTCTATCAGCATCGCTCCTATGTATCGGCTTTTTCAGGGGCACAGAGCTTGAACGGAATGTATGTTGACGAGGATATGAAGGGAATGTCCTTCAGACCACATAATGATCTGCTCTTTATCGGCGGCGGAGGACACAGAACAGGTAAAAACGGCGGAAATTGGGCTGAGCTCCGATCCTTTGCAAAAAAATTTTACCCAAAGGCAGATCTGAAATATGAATGGGCGGCGCAGGATTGTATGAGCCTTGACGGTGTGCCATATATCGGCCGCTATTCTGCGCGGACTTCTGATCTTTTTGTGGCATCGGGCTTTAATAAATGGGGTATCACCTCCTCTATGGTCGCCGCCAGAATTCTTACAGACTTGGTTCAGGAGAAGAAAAATGTTTTTGCGGAGGTCTTTTCCCCTTCGAGAGGGATCTTAAAGCCTCAGCTGTTTGTCAACGGCTTTGAAACAACAATGAATCTGCTTACTCCTACCGTTCCTCGCTGTCCTCACCTCGGCTGTGCTCTCAAATGGAATAAAGCCGAGCGCACATGGGATTGTTCCTGCCATGGTTCGCGCTTTGAAAAGGACGGAACTATTATTGATAATCCATCCTCAGGCGATGCAAAAATATAATGTAATAATATTGACTTTTTGGAAATAAGTGCTATAATTAAATAAAAAACAAGGAGTTAGGTATGAAATTTAAAATAGATCACGATTATCATATTCATTCTCAGATATCCACTTGCTCAAAAGATCCCAAGCAGACTCCTGAGCGCATACTTGACTATGCACAGCAGTACGGTCTTAGCAAAATATGTATTACCGATCATTTTTGGGATGAGACGGTCAAGGGAGGGAGCAGCTGGTATGAGCCGCAGAATTTCGAACATGTTTCGGCGGTCTTACCTCTTCCGAAAAGAGAAGGGATAGATTTTTATTTCGGCTGTGAGACAGAGCTTAACGGAGAGCACACCCTCGGTATTTCACGAAGCACGATTGATAAATTTGATTTTGTCATTATCCCCACGACCCATCTGCATATGAAGAATTATACTATTCGCGCCGACGCAACGGCAGAGGAGAGAGCGGTGGCATATGTAGAGCGTTTAGATGCGGTATTGAATATGGATCTTCCGTTTAATAAGATCGGTATAGCACATCTCGCATGCGGGCTTATAATGCCGGGATATGCTATAGAAAAGGTTCTCTCTCTTGTAAGTGATGAAGATCTGGAAAGACTTTTCAAAAAATCAGCAGAGCTTGGAGTGGGAATCGAAATAAACTCCGCGGATTTCAGATTTTCGGATAAAACGCCGGAGCAGATCGAGCAGGTCTTGCGTGTTTTCGGCTTGGCAAAGGATGCGGGTTGTAAATTCTATCTCGGAAGCGATGCCCATCACCCGAAGGAGCTCGATAAAGCGATTCCCATATTCGAGGAAGCGGCAGAGCGTCTTGACCTTACCGAAAATGATAAATTCGACCCCTTTGGATAATCAAGGGTATATAAAAAACAGTATTTCTGTAATATAAAATATAATATAGAGGAAAATCATGGAGACAAGGAGAAAAAATGATTTTTTGTGTTGAAGACGATAACGGTATCAGAAATATGATGCTCTATACCCTGAAGGCATCAGGATTTGATGTGGAGGGCTTTTCCGAGGGCACTGCACTTTTCGAAGCCTTGCAGGAGAAGACGCCAGAGCTTATCATGCTGGACATAATGCTCCCGGGAGATGATGGAATAACCATTCTTTCAAGGCTTCGCGCACAAACGGCGACAGCCGATATTCCTATCATAATGGCTACTGCCAAAGGAACCGAATATGATAAGGTCATCGGGCTTGATATGGGTGCTGACGATTATCTCGCAAAGCCCTTCGGTATGATGGAAATGGTCTCACGGGTCAAAGCTGTCCTTAGAAGAAGCAAACGCAAAACCTCAGAGCCTGAAAAGCTTCTTTGCACAGGCTCTCTTGAGCTTGACCCGGATCAGCATACCGTAACAGCCGACGGCGAGCGCATTCAGCTTACCTTCAAGGAATTTGAGATACTGCGGTTGTTTATGCAGAATCCCGGGCGCGTTTACACCCGCGAGCAACTGCTTTCCTCGGTCTGGGGAGTTGACTTCATGGGTGAAACGAGAACGGTGGATGTTCATATTGGAACATTGCGCGATAAGCTGGGCAGATGCGGAGATTATATCGAGACCGTCCGCGGTGTCGGATACCGAATGGAGAAAATACTTTAATTTTTACTACATGAGGTGACGAGATGAAAAAGAAAATCACGCGTTCTGTAATACTGGTAATACTTTCTGTTCTTCTCGGTGGGATATTCATGATAATGGGGGCTATTGCCGAAACAGATATTATGGGAACTGTAATTCAGGCGGCGATAGTTTCTGTTTTACTAGCTGCGACTGTGGTTCTGATTATTATCACGGGCATTGTCAAACCAATGCAGAAAAGCGCTTTTGCGCGGAGTGCCGCACTGAAGCTTAGCCGAGACAGGCTTACCGTTGCTTCCGACAGAATGAACGAAGGGCTTGTTCTGATCGATGAGGATCATATCATCATCAGCCTTAACCGCCGTGCCATGCAGCTGCTTGAAACCGGAACAAACTGCGTTGGAAGTGATATCAGAACTGTTGCACAGCCCTTCGGAGCGGATGAGCTTTTTGAAAGGGCAAGGAGCGGCGAGCATGTGGAAAAGCTTATAGAATTCAATAATCTTGAATATCAGATCAAGGTCAGTGCCATAGGCTCTGACGGCGATGTATCCGGTTATGTAATGCTCATTTTCGATGCCACCGAGCTTGAACGTTCGGAAAAAATGCGCAGAGAATTCACAGCAAATGTTTCTCATGAGCTTAAAACACCCCTGCATTCGATCCTCGGCTGTGCGGAGCTGATGAACAGCGGCATGGTTAAGCCCGAGGATGCAGGCGAATTTTCGGGTCAGATCTATTCCGAGGCTAAAAGAATGGTGCGCCTTATCGAAGATATCATCAACCTTTCAAGGCTTGATGAGGGCTCAGTTGATATGCAGAGGACTGCGGTGGATCTACTTGATCTTGCCGAAGCCGCGGTAAAGAGCCTTGAGGGTGAAGCAAACGAAGCAAAGGTAAGACTTGAGGTTGGCGGCGAGAATGCGGTAATGAACGGAATTCCCCAGCTTCTCAGCGGCATAGTGCTCAATCTTTGCGATAATGCCATAAAATATAACCGCGAGGGCGGCAGTGTCAAGGTCTCGGTTCATGATGAGGATGGCTCGGTGATCCTTTCGGTAGCTGATACGGGTATAGGCATCCCGGGAGAGCATCAGGCGAGAGTTTTCGAGCGTTTTTACCGAGTTGATAAGAGCCATTCCAAAGAAGTCGGCGGAACAGGACTTGGTCTTTCCATAGTAAAGCATTCAGCCCGTCTCCACGGTGCAAAGATTGAAATGCATAGCTCGGTCGGAGAGGGAACGACCATAACTCTCCGTTTCCCAAAATCAATGTAAAGGCACTTTTAATTCAAACAATTACAGAAATAATATCTGAAAAGGGTTATCTCACTTGACTTACAGTGCACAAGTCCGTTTTTAACGGACTTGTGCACATTTAACTATCTCTTTTTCTTCATAACTATTATGATAACCACTGCGGCAATAGCAACAACTGCTGCTGCAATGATGATTATCTTAACGGGAGATCCGCCTTCAGCTACAGGAGCGGGCTCGGTATCATCGCCGAAATCAAGATCGATAGTGGGTTTTGTTTCGGAATCCTCACCGTTATTTCCCGTATCAGCAGATGTATCTGTGGCGTCGCCCGCATTTTCGCTCTCGGGAGCTGAAGTCGTTTCGGGGGCTTCTGTTGTTTCCGCAGGCTTTTCGCAAACTGTATCTGCAGGCTTTGCTGCGGAAATATCATTGAAGCTATATCCGTTATCAGCCGCAAATTCCTCTGCATAAGAACCGGGAGTACCGTAAATGCCCAAAAGATTGGGGCAGGTGTCAAATACCGATGCGCCAATGCTGTCAACAGCAGAGCTTACGGTAATATTAGCGATCAGATAGCACTGGGAGAAGGTCCAGGAATTCAGCTCGGCGATACCTGAAAGATCAAGATGGCCTATTATGGGGGCGTTGCCTCTCACATAAATCGATTTGAGGTTCTCACAACTCTCGAATGCACCGTTTCCGATAACGAATCCCTTTGCGGGAAGCTCAACATATTCAAGATTTTTGCACTGAGTGAAGGAATATTTACCGATAGCGGTGATACCGTCTTCAATAATTACCTTCTTTATATCCTGCTTGAATTCAAACCAGAACTGGGTCTTAGAGCCGCCGCCGTAATAATTGACGATATCGGCAATGGGACCAACACCCGAAATGGTGAGTGTACCTGTTGCTGCATCAAAGCTGAATACCGCTTTGCTTCCGCAGAAGGGAAGGCTCTGATCGATATAGACATAGTTCTTTGAAACGGTCTGACCTGTTGCAAGGTCGATGATGTCAACAAAATATTCCTCAGCATAGGCGATCAGATCGTCATTTGGAGTACACGTAATGCTGGCTGTGAGACCGGGGAAAATATTTTCACCCATTGTGGGGGTGTTTACCGCAAGAATGAAATTAAGGATCGCTGTATTTCTGAATACATTGTCGCCAAGCTTTGTCATTGTGGAAAGATCGGCAGTTCCTTCAACGGGTGTCTTGCCGTTATAATAGATAGTTGTAAGCGAGGTGCATCCGTCAAAAGCATTTGTATCGATCTGCGTGATATTTCCGCGGATCTCCACTGTCTTAAGAGCCGTCATCCCCTGGAAAGCCTTCTGAGAGATCTTGGAAATACCCTTGCCGATAATGGCATGCTCGATCAGATTTTTATATTCCTCCCAAGCTTGGTTTTCTTTATCGTAGCTGCAGTTGCCTGTCTCATTATGACCTGTTTTGTTGGAAATGAATTTCAGAGTTTTGGTATCCTCATAGAAGAGCCAGTAAACATCAACAACAACGCCGCCGTTCCATTCGTTTATGATATTTCCGTAAGCTGTTGCACCTGTGGGATCAAAGATCTCGGGCTCTTTTGTTGACTTATAGATATATTCCTCGGGATTATTGATGTTCCTGAAGGATATATCCTTCTCGCGGCAGTATTCCTCAAGAGGAGTGCCCGGGATGCCGTAGATATATGTAAGCTTATCGCAGCTGTCAAAGGCACTGCTGTCAAGGGTATAATTTGTTGCATAGCACCAAACAGATTCAAGGCTCTTGCAGTATCCGAGAGTTCTTCTGTTTATAGCAGTAACGCCTGCGGGAACAGTAAATTCCTTAACAGCGGTCCATTTGAAGGCTTCGGAATCAAGAACACCTGCATAATTTTCGGCAAGCTTGAAGGAAGAGAGCTTTTTGCAGTTGTCAAAAACATAGCTTCCCAGCTTGGTGAGCGTTGTCAGATCAGCCTCTCCCTCAACGGGCTCATTGCCTCTGTAATAGATAGAAACAAGATTTGTTTCGCCGACAAAGGCTTTATCGGTGATAGCAGTAAGAGATTTTGGTATCTCGACTGTCTTTAAAGCACTGAAGCTGTTTGCGATACCGCCGACGATCTCAGTGATGCCGTCGCCGACCTTGATGTGCGTTATCTTGGTCTGATATGCGCCCCAAGCAACGGCAGCACCCTCGCCGTAGCCTGCGAGAGAGCCCTTTGCAGTGTTGACGCCATAGAGAACGGTCGTCTGAGTTTTGTCTGCCGCGGCAGGATCGATATTGAAGGATAGAATAACCTCATTGTCAGAGCTTACAACTTCCCATTTGATATTGGTCTCCGCGCCTCCCGTGGCAATGACATAGCCCGATGCGGCGGAAGCATCGGTTGCATATACGCCGATCATTAAAACCGTCAGAGCTGACAGTATTAAAAGGACTGCGGAAAAAAGCTTGATAGATCTTTTCATTATTTTTCTTCCTTTCGATCAGAAATTTTTTAACTTTCGGGAGGCGTATTCCACCCCGAATTCTTATATATAAATAATATCACATTTGATCCGCCTGATAAATGCATTTTGTGTGGTAAAATATGAAAAAATTCACTTTGTAACCTATCAGATATGATATATTTTCCATTTTGACATATCTGCGCCTTGTTTTCTTAGATAAATTATAATGCTCTATATGATGAAGAGATAAAGATCCCCTGCCGAATTTCGGCAGGGGATAGGTTTATTTAAGATTGTTTCCGATAAGTCCGTAATAGGTTTCGTTTGTGCCGTAGATCATTTCGTCAGCCATGAACTCATTACTGTCGCCCATATTATAGATTGACCATTTACCTGTCCAGTTAAGCATATATACAATTGAGTAACCAAGCTCATATGTTATATCCTTTATGATCTGAAGCTGTTTCATCGCCTTATAGGGATGTTCGCCGTCATCAACGGGAAGAAGAGTTCCGGAGGGACCAAACTCTGTGATCGCAACGGGATAGCCTGTTGCGATAAGAGATGAAAGAGACTTTCCGTCACCGTCGATCTCGGTGTAATCGCCGGTGGAGGTATACCAGTCGCAGCCTACCATTTCTACATATTCATCACCGGGATATGCATACATAACATGTTGTGTTCCGGAGGTCTTGGAGGTGTTGTTTGTATAGTTGGGACCGTATACCCAAACCAGATTATCGAGCTCGCAGGTCTCTTCGAAATATTTATAATAATACTTCCAAAGCCTAACAATATATTGGCTGGGAAGAACCTTTGTTTCTCCGTCAACCGTCTGGTTTACGCACCACCAGAAGCTGCTGATGTTCATTTCATGAAGAGGTCTGAAGAGAACGGGAATTCCGCGATCCTCAAGATACTGAAGAGTTTCCGCAGCCTGAGCGAGATAGGTATGGAGTGAGAGATTCAGCTCAGAGTCCTCTGTAAGTATCTCCTCCCAAGCATCCTCAAAGCCAAGCTCTCCGCGGTAGCCCTGTGTTGCATCCGCAGGGTTTGTGAGATGGATGCTGAGGGTTATTATACCGCCTCTTCTTGCATATTCAAGAAGATCATCAAAGAATATGGTCTTTTCTTCATCTGTAAATTCGCCTTGGTTGATAGATGACTGGTCGATGCCGACAACGGCAGGATAATCCCCGGTCTCGTCTCTAAACATCGCAAGATAATTTGCAAATGCGTCAACGGTATTTGTGCTTATCTGCTGACCGTAAAGGACATGCTCCTTATCCGCGTATATTTCACTAATATAGGCCTTCAGCTCGTCCTCGGTATATACCTTCTCTCTGTCATAGGTAGCTTGAGCAGGTGCTGTAAGGAATTCTATCTCATCTGTGTCAAGAATGCCCTCGCCTGCTTCAATAGTTTTCGCAGCCTTATCCTGCAGAGTTGCTGAAACAACATCCGAATAAAGCTCATAGGTTTCACCGGTTTCTTTATTTTCGATAATAACATAGCATCTGAAATAAAGCTGTTCGGTGGCATTTTTAGCATTGAGTACACCGTCTGTCTCATATCCGCCTGCTGAAGTATGGGCGAACTGAGCTGAATTTCCGGAGGGATATGCCGAAAGCTTACCGACCAGCACATTGTTTTTGATCACAGTGTTAAGGTAGATATAATTGTCGTCCGCCGTCATGGAGGTAGTTCCGCGGATGTCTCTTTCGGCAGATGCTATTGAGCCGAGCTCTTTTATATTGTAAAGTGAATCGCCCTTGGAGGCATTGATATTGAATTTATAGATAGAACGGAGACCGTTATAATCCACAGTTCTTACCATGAAGCCCTCGTGAGATACCAGCGGAAGGGCATATAGGGTCATGTTATCATAAACGGGTTCTGCATAATCATAGGGAACGGTACAGCCTTCGTCTGTATAGAGTAGGCAGATAGTATCGTTTATCAGCCGGGGAACAAGATATGAGCTGTCAACCACATCTATTTCTGTTTGAAGCTCACCGTCCATATATATCGAAAGAATATTCGGAGGGATAAATTTCATACCGTTTGCTTCGGCAAATGCCTTAGCATGGGAATCGCGCAGACCTGTGATCGTTATAGCCGTGAGGTCGTCACATTCGTAAAATGCATTTTCATCTATAGTCGTATCGGAAAAGAAAACAACATCTTTAAGACTGTCGCAATTGCGGAAGGCATACTTTCTTACCTCTGTAAGATTAAAGGGAAGCTTGACTGAATGAAGATTTATACAGCCTTTAAAGAGCTCGTATCCAAGGAAGGTCGATGTGGGATATTCTGCAAATTCTATGGATTTTACGCCTTCACAGCCATCAAATGTATAAGATCCGAGACGCATGATGTTGGTATAATCAATGTGTCCTTCTTTTGGCTCGTTGCCCTTCATGTAGAGCGTTCCGAAATTAGTTGAAGATTCAAAGCAAGCACCTGTAATTCCCGTAAGCTTTTCTGTTATCTCAACATGTGTAAGATTGGGCATAAAGCCGCATGCAAGACCCGACATGGTCTTGACATTTTCCGAAAGAATTATCTTTGTTATAAGAGAACGGTGAGGATACCAATAAGCCGTGCTTACGGTATAATAACCGACGGTGTCTCCCGAACAGGCAATGGCACTCATAGTTGAGCCTGTACCGAAGGTGTACATGGTGCAGTTGCCGTCCTCTCCCTTAACGAGCTTATAGAAAACGTCAGCAGCGCATTTTCCGATATCTATAACATTAGGATCAGAGCTGTAAAATTCGGATTCAATGGTGGGAGTAGTATTTGAAAATCCGAATCCTTTTGCTGTAGCAAATGTTTCAACATTTCCGCCGCTGACAGGAGAATAAAGAGTGATTTTTGAGGCGGTCAAATTAAGAAAAACCTGATCTCCTAAGGTAGGATCTCCGAGAAATACAACGCTTTCAAGTCCATCGCAGCCTTCGAACGTGTCAGGACCGAGCTTTGTAACACCAGCGGGAATGGTGATGGTTGTCAGTCTATCGCAATTCTTGAAGACCTCGTTTTTCAGTTCACCCTCATAATTCGGATTCATCAGAACATATCTGAGAATCTCGCATCCATCAAAGACATGTGTGCCGAAAGAAGTGATGTTTGAAAGGTCTGCACCAAGGAAGGTGTTGTTGCCTCTTACGCTGACTCTTTCAAGAGCTCCGTTTCCGGCGAAAGCCATATATCCTATTGTGGTAAGATCTGCAGGGATCTCAATCGTATGCAGATTGATGAAAAAAGCAATGCCGCTTTGACCGATCGAAGTTATTCCGTCTTCAACGACCGCTTCATAAATGTATTCCTCATAGGGAGAAAACTGTGAATCATTCTGATTTGAATATGTGATGATGAAGCCGTCGGATGTATAGCCTTTAAGCTCTCCCGTACCCGAAAAAACAAGCTGATAGTGAGGTTCATCGGATTTTCCGGCATTTCTGTCATAGATCTTCCATGTGATGTCGTCACCGCAGTTTCCTTCTGCAATGATAGTGTCTGTTGCCGAAATGCTTCCGGCGAGCAGAAGCATGGTAGATAGTAGGAATAAAGCGAATATCAGTATTTTTTTCATGACATTTCCTTTCGAGTTTTATTTATGTATTGTAATTATACATTATTTCAACTATAGTGTCAAGCAAATTATTGGTAAAATTGTATTTTTTATTTGAAAAATAGTAATTTTATAATCAATCAGAGCCGGGTCTGATCTTTCAAAGCCGGCTCTGAATTATTATTTCAGTTCGTTTTAAGTTTTCTGCAACGCTCGATCGCTAATCATTAGCCTACCTTAAATCCCGTTACCTCTTCAAAGAGTGCGGGCATTTCGCTGAGGTCGATAACGGTTTCAAGAGCCATTATCTCATCGCCGCCGGGGAGAAAAGCAAGGGTGTGCTGAGCGTTAAATGTCAAAAGATAACCGATCTTATAGCCATCCTGATACATTCTTTCAAAATTGCTCCAGAAATCCTGTGCACTGTATACCTTGCGCTGATCCTCGTAGCTCTCGGCAATAAGAGAATCGCTGATGCCGACCTCGCAGAGGTTCGTGATCTTGCCGGATTTCATAAGATCCGCATAGGGCTTATGATCTGCGCCGATCTCATATTTACCGCCGGTATACCAGTCGATTCCAACGATATCAACATATTCATCGCCGGGGTAGCAGTACATAACGTTAACTCTTTCGCTGTAATATCGGTTGGGGCTGTAGTTCCATATCATTGTGTCAATGCCCCATTCCTCGGTGAAATAATTATAGATATATCTCCATGCGTTCTGATAGCAGGAAGCATCCAGGGTTTTGCCCGTTGCCGCAATGGAGAACCAGAAAGAGGGAGTGTTCATCTCATGCATGGGTCTCCAGATAACGGGGACGCCCGCGTCGCTGAGTGCCTTCAGAACTCTCGCATTCATTTCGAGCTCTTTCTTGAATTCGGTGTTGATCTCGGTACCTTCGGTAATAAGATCCTTCCAGCCCTGCTCATCTCCCAGATTTCCTCTGTCGCACTTCCAGTCGGATTCATAGCCCGTGGGGTTTGTGAAGTGAGAGCTGACGGTAACTATACCGCCCTGCGCCGCATAGTCTACAAGCTCGCAGACTATCTGACTGATGCTGTACCACTGGTCGTCCGCAAGGAAGGGAAGCCTGAAGCCGCATCTTCCAAGGTCAACCCCGAGTACTGCAGGGAGCTTACCTGTTCCAACATATTCGATATCATCCGCTTCGCCGCCGTTCATCTGAATGTCAAGCCAGAAATTTGGTGAGGTTCTCAGACCTCTTATCTGGTCGCCGACGATTACGATATCATTTGTATTATAGGAATATTCCAGAAGCTTCATCAGATCATCCTTCGAATATATTGTAGGAAGATCTCCGCTGTCAAGCTCGATGGTCTCATTTATCGCAACCTCTTTGTTTTCGCCCAGAAGGGTGTCAAAGAAATAGTCCATAACATAATCGATGGAGTGATATGAGCCGTAAAGGATAAGATTTCCGTCCTCAACCTTGATAGCACCCTTTGTGTAGTTCAGCTCGGAGGTATCGACCATAATATAGTTCTGCTGCTCCGAAACTGCATCTGCAAGGGTGAAATGCCTACCCATTTTCTGACCGAGACGTTCGCATGCCTCCTCCGCAAAGGAAAGATTGCTCTTTGCAGTCTCGCTCTGATTCTTCTTTATGTAATAGAATTTGAAATTCGAAATGTCTTTTCCGTCTACGGTGAGCTTTTCGAGAGGATATTTTCTCAGCATAATATATCCGTCACCTTCTGGAGCGGCAATTTTTCCGCCCGGCATAAAATTCTCGATAAATACGTTGACCGCTTCGGCTGTAGCTTCGGATGAGCCGCCGAGGATAACTATTCTGTTTCCGACCAGCTTGATTATATAGTCATAGTCGCCGCCCAGCTTTTCCATAGCTTCGATGCTTGCGCTTCTGTTGGTTTCGCCGAGAAGGATCTCATATTCGCTCTTTGAACCGAAATCCGTGCCAACGCTGAGCTGTGCGCCGTTCTTTTCTTTGATAGCGTTTCTGAGGATTGTCAGTGCATCTTTAACTGTATTGTCTGCCTGATCTCCGCGCACTATGGTGTAATCGGCAATGTTTGTGATCTCTTTTACCTTAACCTTGCCCGAATTATCGCCCGTGCTGTCTTCACTGCCTCCGGGAGTTTTGCCGCAAGCGGTGAAAATTACCGCAAGAGAAAGGATAAATAAGGCAATAATGGAAAATTTCTTCATTTTTATACCTCCTGAATTGGTTATATATAAATAATATCACATTTACCCTCTTGCATAAATACATTTTCTGTGTTAAAATATAAAAAAAATCACTTTGTGAGGTGCTTTATGCTTTATAGCTACCATTTTCATAACAAACATCTCTTGTTTTACAGAAAAGTGAATAATAATCTTGTTAATAATTTCAGCGTTCGTGAGATTGGCTTCAACAGTGTTCCGCCGGAGCTGAAGCAGATCCATACAAGGGATATATATATTATCCATTATGTAACAAAGGGCAAGGGGATCTTCATGGGCAATTCCTTTTCCGAGGGAGACTGCTATTTTGTTGTTCCGGGGGAGCTTGAGATCATCGAAGCGGATGCGGAAGAGCCTTATGAAAGCGCATGGATAATGGTGAAGGGCAGAAGAGCCAAGGAGCTTATCGGCAAATGCGATTTTCCCGAATATAATTCGGTTTTCAGATTTGAAAAAGCCAAGGAATGCGGCGAGCTCATAAGAGAATATCTTTTTGCCGAGAATTACGAAAATGAATTCGTTGAAGCATGTAAGCTCGAAGAGCTTTTTTATAAGATCATGGCACTTCATTTTGAATATTATTCCGAGCCGCCGAAGCAGACTGATAATAAGGCATATGAGATAGCGGAATTTATTGAAAAAAATTACGGCAATGATATAAAGATCGGCGATCTTTGCAATATATTTTATCTTTCAAAAAACTATCTGTGCACGATATTTAAGCGTGAATACGGTGTAACGCCGCAGGAATATCTTATTTCCTACCGCATGGAAAAGGCGAGACAGTTTCTTGCACTGGGCGATCAAAAGCTGTCTATCGCCGAGATATCATTTTCTATCGGGATCGATAATCCTCTGTATTTTTCTCGTTGCTTCCATAAGAGATTCGGCGTATCGCCGACGGAGTATCGCAAAAATATAAATAAAAATACTTGACAAATAAATATTGATTATATAATAACGTAGGAGCTGCCGGCAACGGTCGCTTCCTCAGCTGTTAAAAAAGATAACCGTTCTGATTGGCGTTTGGACGGTTATCTTTTTTTGTTATAGATACTGACGACAAGACCGATAATTGCGACAATGAGTATATCATATAAAGTGAAATTTGTCAATAAATGTCGCAGAATAAAGACGGCACAGCCTTGACTTGCGCGCGGTTTTGTGATATACTTTTATCATTATAATATATAGAGGTAGCAAAAATGAGTTTTTCGGTAAAGCTTCTTAAAGCGGTGAATAAAATATTCCCATTGCCGGTTCACCCCTTCAATACACAGGCGAGCGGCGGCATGACCTATGCCGAATGGCAGTATAGCAAGGGCGAGGACACCATAAAATTCTATCTTGAATATACCGATAAGGAAAAAATGTTCGGCGGCAAGGACGTCCTCGACGTCGGCTGCGGCGCAGGCGGAAAATCTCTTTATTATCTGGGCTGCGGCGCAAATAAGGTGGTTGGCATTGATATCGTCCCTAAATATAAGGAAGAATCCGAAGGGCTCGCAGAAAAACTCGGTCTTATCGGCTTCGAGTTTTTCTGCGAAGATGCGGGGGAGACAAGCTTTGATGATAACAGCTTTGATACCATCATAATGAACGATGCAATGGAGCATGTTGCAAAGCCCGAAGCGGTCCTTGCGGAAATGTATCGGATTCTGAAGCCCGGGGGAAGACTATTTGTTAATTTTCCACCGTATAATCACCCGTACGGCGCGCACCTCAGCGACGTTATCGGAATTCCGTGGGTGCAGGTACCCTTCTCTGATAAAACACTGATCGCGGCGTATAAAGATCTCGTTGCCGATAAGCCTGATGGGGAAGACCGAATCAATTTCCGCATCGGCAGAAACGAAAAGGGCGAGGAATACTTCTCCTATATTAATAAAATGTCCATCAAAAGATTCAAGAAGATCCGCGACGGAAGCGATTTTAAGGTCAGCTATTACCGAGAAGTACCGCTGAGAAGCTTCTTTAAACCTCTCTGCCATGGATTCCTCAAAGAATACTTTGTAAAAATGGTAGTCTGCGTATTCGAAAAATAAAATACCCCTTATAAGGAAGAGCTCTTCGCCGAACTCTTCCTTATAATTATATAGGCTAAAACAAATAACCACTGAAATCTCAAACAAACAATAGGCAACCTCTAAAAACACAAAATAAATAACGAAGTAACAAAGAGGCAAAAATAGATCCCCGCTGCTGCGGCTCTATCGCCCTCAAAGCTCGCGGGGCTCGCTTCGAGCCTCTACAGGCGATAGAGTTCGACTGCGCGAATGATCCACCGGATCATCCGCTTCGCTCAGGATGACATAGTGGTGTCATATGCAGTCTGATTGAACTGATTTATCTCAATGTAACTTTTACATACAAACAAATTTTTGTCGGCATCAAATGACAAGTAATGTCATCATGAGCGGAGCAAATGGTCCGGTGGACTGTTTGCGCAGTCGAACTCTGACGCCCGGGGAGGCTCAGGGCGAACTTGTTCGCTCTGAGGGCGGCAGAGCCGCAACAGCGGGGATCTATTTACGGCTCGTTCTTACTATAAATTATTATTTAACATTGAAATTTTGAGTTTTTAGAGGTTGCCTATTGTTTAGCATTTAATTTCAAGTTTTTTTGATTTTTTTCGGCATTTACGCTTGTTTTTTGGTATTATACTTGCGTATTCACCTTAGGCAAACGCACTTTTCCACAACCAATCCGCCAAATTTTAGAAAAATAAATTAAAATCAAAAAAATTTCTAAAACGCCGATAAAGCTAATAAAATCAAGGGCTTACGGCACTTTTTGCGGAAATATTAAATAGGGTTTAATATTGCAGTGAAATTACAGGTTGGAGAAAAGTATTGCCAAAAATATGAAGACGTGGTACTATATTGGCACAGGGAAAAGTTTATGGAATGCCCGAGCCATCGGAGTGAGATGACATCCGATGACAGCTAAGTCGGATGTGAGCGACGTTTCGCTTCGACGTGGCGACAGGTTGAACATAAATTATTTCACCTGAAAAAATAATTATTTTTGAAGGAGAAACCAAACCATGAAGAATTTCAAGAGAATTCTTGCTCTGGTGCTCGCAGTTATGATGGTTGCAGCATGCATGGTAACTACTTACGCAGCTGAGGCTGATGATGCAGTAGCTTACAATGAGGAAGCAATCGTACGTCTTAACAAGCTGGGCATTTTCCAGGGTAAGTCTGACGGTCTTGAACCCGAAGACGACGTAACTCGTGCTGAAATGGCACAGCTTACCGGTCGTGTTATGACAGGTAAGGTATCTTCCAACTACTGGGAGAACTATGAGAATGATACTACATTCGAAGATCTCGATGCAGCAGCATGGGCAGTAGGCGCAGTTTCCTATGCTTATGAGCAGGGCATCGTTGTCGGTAAGTCCGATGTAAGATTCGACCCCATGGGTAACGTAACTTACCAGGACGCTCTTACCATGGTAGTTCGTTCGCTCGGCTACACAGGCCTTTCTTACCCCAACGGCTTCATCAACAAGGCTATGAAGCTCGGTCTCACAAATGGCATTGCTAATATCGCTTATGGTGATGCTGCAAACCGTGGCGTAATCGCTACAATTCTTTACAACGCTCTGTATGCTGAAGAGTCTCTCTTTGCAGACAACTTCAACCTTACAAGCGGTACATACATGCTCGTTGCAACTCCTACAGTTGTTATCAACAAGGATTGCAAGCTTCCCGGTGCTTCCATCAATGGTTACATTGGTAAGGAACTCAACGAGGGCTATGTAGCATTCGCTCCTATTGGTGCTGACAACAAGGCAGTTAACCAGGCTGCAAAGTATGTTTACGCAAGAGTTAGCCAGATCTCTGACGACCTCAAGGGTAACCAGATCGACAGCAACTATGCTGATAAGCTCGGTTATGCATACAACCTCACATTTGAGAACGATGTTCTCACATGGGGCGACGAGTGCGCAACCAAGACATTCAAGAACTACGGTGACAACCGTGAAATCACAATCTCTGAGATCGATTACGATCATAAGTTTGATGCTGCAGGCAATGTTGTTTGGAGCCAGAACTACTTCCTCACATTCGGCGGTCAGGCATACAACCTCGTAGATGGTACAAAGGCTGACTACAATGCTCCTACAAACACTCAGGACATTATCCTCTATGCTGACTACGGTTCTGAAGGTCTCTATGTTGATGACTATGCACAGATCTTCAACGGTGATACTATCGTTGATGAAGATGGCACACCTCTTCTTACATGGATTCCGAATGTTGGTTACTGCAAGACTAACATCCACGGTAAGGTTGAAAAGGCAACAGCTGAGGATATCCTCGCTGCAATTGCACACTTTGAAAATAGCGTTCTTTCTGATTATGCTGCCATCGAGGGCGGTGACGATATCGTAGCGATCTACAAGAACAACGTTCTTGGTACAAGTACTATCATAGATGCTGAAAAGCTTGCAGACGTTAAGTTCAACGTTGCTGCTAACATCGCAAGCAACTACTTCTGCGAGATCACTGCTATGGACTATGATAACGACGGTCTCTATGACGCAGCTATCTATACTCCTTGGTATGTTGGTACAGTTGGTACTGAAGTTAAGGATTATGACGGCGATGGCGAGAAGGAATTCTTCCTTACAGGTGTTACAACAGCTGACGGAACAGAGGAACTTCTCGGTAAGTACTACGGTTACGATAAGAACGGTGACGGTAAGGTTGACAAGAAGGATGCTAAGGGCAATTCCGAGCTTCCTCATGTTGATGACTATGTTGTAACAGGTGCTGCTACAAAGCTTGAGAGCTATGCTCCTTGGCTCTACAAGTATAACAGAAATACTCACGAGATCAACGTTATCGAAAGAGCTTCTGACGTTAAGGGTAAGGTTGAGTGGGGTGTTAAGGGTATGGTTACTCCCGTATCCAACATCTATGAGGATTCTCAGGTTTCTATCGGCGGTAAGGTATGGCAGGTAGGCGGCTGGACATACAACAACCTTCTCGGCCTCAAGAACTTCCATATCATGGATTCCTACCGCATTGACAAAATTGCCGGTTCTATGAAGGACTATTACAACCTTGATGATTCTGTAGTTATCACTAACGAATATCAGAATGGTTGGAACGATGTTCTTGACTATGGTATGACAGATGATTGCGCAAGCTTCGTAGGCTTTGCAATTGCAGGTCACCTCATTTCCGGTGTTCCTACACTTTCTGCATCCGCTTCTTATGATTTCGTTGCATTCAACGCATATCAGAGCGAATTCGCACTCGAGAACGACCAGATCGTTGTTGACGCTATCGTTGACGCATCCGGTAAGTATCAGACAATCAAGATCAACTCTGTTGATAGCATGGAATTCACAGAACTCGAGTTCCAGATCTTCACAGCTTACTGTGATATCTTCTATGATGCTGTTCCTGAGGACAAGATGAATTCTGTATATAGCTACTACTTCAATGCAGATCGTCTTGCTACACATCAGGCAACTCCTCTCTACAAGGCTGTTGAGAGAGCATTCATTATCGACCGTCTCACAAATAACTACACCGATGCTGATAAGGATGGTTATGCTGAGAATGTATGGAAGAATGCTGAAGTTACTCTCGTTTATGCTGTAAACGGCAAGAACGATGATGGTGCTTACCAGCTCCTTACTGTAAAGGAAACAACTAAGGGCTCTGCTCCTAATGCAGCTGTTGTTGAATTCACATACGGTATTTCTGATGCTGCTATCATCAAGGATAAGACACCTATCAGAACCGATGCTGAAACAGTATTCACATTCGTTGCTAAGGACGGTATCTACACTTATGTTGGAACTCCTAAGAACGGTTATAAGATCGATCTGACAGCAGCTCCTTCTAAGGCTGTATACGTTGCTAATTCCGATGAGATCATGATCGTTGATACAACTCGCGACATCAGCCAGATCGCAATCGGCGATACTGACTGGGCTGAAAAGGTTCAGGAGATCGTTCTGAATGATTCTGACCGTTGCGCTAAGTTCTCTCGCAACCACTTCGATACATGGGCATTCGTAGAGTATATTCCTTATGTATCTGCTACATTCCATGCTGATGAGGTTTACCTTGTAACAGCTAAGACAAGCAATACTAAGATTTACTTCGAGAATGGCGTATCCTACTATGTATATGCTAACCTCTACAACCTCGTAGACGCTAAGTATGAAGAGGCTGTAATCTTCACAGGTGACGAAGTTGCAGTATTCAATGCTAACCTCGCTGATGCTGAAGATACAATGTATGAGGGCAGCAAGACAGATGTTGCTACTAACTATGGTCTTATCATCACTCGTGATAATGAGACAGGTGTAGATACTTATCTGCCTGCTGAGTATAAGGATGAAGCAAACGCAAATGTTATCTTCAATCTTGCTGATGACTTCGGCAACCTGACAGATCTCAAGCGCGGCGTATATCAGGGCAAGCTTACTGATAACACAGGAGCTATCTCTCATGTTATGATTGACGGCGAATACAAGACTGTAAACAAGGTTGAGTTCATCGTTGCTTACAAGACTGCCGGCACTGTTGAGGTTGGTACATTCTCCAACATCGCTAAGAACGCAGTTATCTTCTATGAGTACAATCCTGTAACAGCTGTTCTCACAGGTTACGCATTCAACTAATTAACCCCTTAAAAGGTTGTTTAGTTAAAACCTAATAAAGGCAAGGGCAAGTCCTTCGGGGCTTGCCCTTGCTGATTTTTGCTTATTTGATTTATTAAGATCTCATATCGGTAAAATAATTCATTGTTTTAAAAACTTGATATTTGAATTCCAAGCCGTAAGTTACTGCTGTAAATCATCATTTTCGATTCCATACCTTGTGATATCCACCAAAAATCAGCAATTTTTGTATACCCTGCACAGAAAATTTTCGATATTTTTTGATATTTTATACCCTAAAATTTGAAAAACCTATTGACAAATCGCTCCAAACATGGTATCATATTATCACTTTAGCAGGATGAAGCGATTGTGACCTTCTCCTGACTACACTTTTTACTTCAAGGAGATTTCAATCATGAAAAAACTCGTTGCTCTCATTCTGGCACTGGTAATGTGCCTCTTCTGCTTTGCCGCGTGCGGTAATAACGATGATGCCAAGGATACAGACACAAATGCTGATACAGAAGCAAGCTCCGATACAAACGCTGATACTGCTGAGGATGTTGCAGCAGATGTCGCCGGGGATATCGCTTATCTTCAGTCTCAGGGCAAGATGATCGTCGGTGTTACATATCTCGAACCCCTCGATTTCCAGGACGAAAACGGTGCTTGGATCGGCTTTGATGCTGAACTGGCAATGGCTGTCGGCGAAAAGCTTGGCGTTGAAGTTGAATTCCAGGAAATTTCTTGGGAAGCAAAGGAAGCTGAGCTCGCGGCTAAGCATATCGACTGCATCTGGAACGGTCTTACCATCACTCCCGCCCGTCAGGAGGAAATGAGTATTTCGAGTCCCTATATGATCAATAAGCAGATCGTTGTTGTACGCGCAGATGATGCAGGCAACTATTCCGATGTAAATTCTCTCGCAGGCAAGGTTATCGCTGCTGAGGCAGGCTCCGCCGGTGAAGAGATCGTTCTCGGTAATATCGCTGACGCTGTATATGTTGAGAAGAGCATCCAGCTCGATGCGCTCACAGAGGTTAAGGCTCTTACCTCCGATGCCGCTGTTATCGACTATGTAATGGCTAACTACCTCATCAATAAGGAAGGCAGCGATTATGCTGACCTTGAGATCCTTGATATGAGCCTTTCCGATACAGAATATTACGGTATCGCATTCCGCAAGGGAAGCGACCTCACAGCAAGAGTTAACGAGATCCTCGCTGAGCTGGAAGAGGACGGCACCATCGCAGCTATCGCTGAGAAATATGCTCTAAGCGATGCGCTCGTAAGCATGGCGGCTGAATAATTTTACATACGCTTTTTCATAATAGATCCAATCCTCTTAAGACATGGACGTATGCCTTCCGCATATGCTCCATGCCTTTCGAGCGTTAATTGGAAAAATGTTTCGGAAGGATTTTACTATTTATGTTTTCTTCGCTAAGTGAATGGTTCAGTAAGGAACTTCCCGCCATCGGGGAAAGATTTGTTAATGCCTTTCTTCCCGAATCGGCTGAGGAATTCATGACCATTGCCGAAAGCCTTTGGAGCGGATTTACTACAACTCTGGAGCTCTTCGCGCTGACTCTCCTTTTTGCTCTGCCGCTTGGACTTATTATCAGCTTTGGCTCGATGAGCAAATTCAAGCCCCTGAAATATCTTATGAAGATCATCGTCTGGATCGTTCGCGGAACTCCGCTGATGCTTCAGATCTTTATCGTGTTTTTTATCCCCGGTATCGTTTTCAATAATCCGATCTTCAAGCAGGATCGTTTCCTCGCGGCACTGATAACCTTTGTGCTGAATTATGCATGTTATTTTTCAGAGATCTACCGCGGAGGAATCGAATCGATCTCGGTGGGACAGTATGAAGCGGGGCAGGTTTTGGGTATGACAAAGGCGCAGACCTTCTTCCATGTCGTGCTTCTGCAGGTGATCAAGAGAATTCTTGCGCCCATCAGTAATGAGGTCATAACCTTGGTAAAGGATACCTCTCTTGTGCGCGTTATTTCCGTTATCGAGATCATCAAGGTGGCGGAGAGATTTTCGAGCCAGGGTCTGCTTTGGCCGCTCTTCTTTACCAGCGTTTATTATTTGGTATTCAACGGAATTCTGACCCTTCTCTTCGGCTATATCGAAAAGAAGCTCAGTTATTTCAGAAGCTAAGGAGGTGCAAAGATGGAACTTCTTAAAGTCGAAGGACTGAAAAAGAGCTTCGGACGTACCGATGTTCTGATGGGAATTGACTTTTCCCTTCAAAAAGGCGAGGTTCTTGCCATAATCGGCTCTTCGGGAAGCGGAAAGACCACACTTCTCCGTTGCCTTAACTTCCTCGAAACACCAAACGAAGGCAAAATAACTGTTTCGGGACATGCCGTTTACGACAGCACCGACAAAAAGCGCAAGAGTGCAAAGGAGAAAAGAGAAAATCAGCTGAAATTCGGACTTGTTTTCCAGTCCTTTAATCTTTTCCCTCAGTATACAGTGCATAAAAATATAACCCTCGCGGCAACTCTCGCTTTGAAAAATACCGCTAAGAAGGAAAAAATGACAGGCGCACAAAAAGCGGCTGCTCTTGCTGAGATCGAGGCAAAAGCCGACAGACTTTTAGCTCAGGTAGGGCTCAGCGAAAAGAAAGAATCCTATCCCTGTCAGCTTTCGGGCGGACAGTGCCAGCGAGTGGCGATAGCACGTGCTCTTGCTCTCGATCCCGAAATACTCTGCTTTGACGAACCTACCAGTGCTCTTGACCCTGAGCTGACGGGCGAGGTACTGCGCGCCATAAAATCCCTTAAGGGGGGCGATCGTACCATGGTGATCGTCACCCATGAAATGGAATTTGCCCGTAATGTTGCCGATAAGGTCATTTTCATGGCAGACGGCGTTATCGAAGAGGTTGGCACTCCCGAAGAGCTTTTCGGCGCGCCGAAAAGCCCCAAGCTCCGCGCATTTCTCCAAAAGGATAAGGATATTTAAGACTAAAAGAGATGCTTTGGCATCTCTTTTAGTTATTTTTTTTGCAATCCGTTGCAATGAACCGCATTTTGTGCTATAATAATATGATAAAATATAAATGAGGTAATATGTAATGAAATACAGTGCGGTCATTTGGGACATGGACGGAACGATTCTCAATACATTGGAGGATCTTTGTGATAGTGTGAATTATGTCCTTCGCAAAAACGGATATGAGGAAAGAACTCTTGAAGAGACAAGATGCTCGGTTGGCAACGGCGTGCGCCGTCTTATGGAGCTCTCGGTGCCAAATGGTGAGAATGATCCGAGATTTGAGGAGCTTTTCGCCGATTTTAAGGAACATTATGCAGTGAACTGCCGAACAAAAACACGTCCATATGACGGCATAGACGCTGTCCTTGACGCGCTGAAAGCCAAGGGAATAAAGATGGCAGTGGTTTCAAATAAGCTTGACAGCGCAGTATGTGCGCTTGCCCGCGATTTCTATCCTCAGATGGATTTTGCATTGGGAGAAATTGCAGGACTTAAGAGAAAGCCCGCACCGGACATGGTTGAAAAGGCTCTCGCTGAGCTCGGCGTCAGCAAAAATGAAGCCGTCTATATCGGCGATTCCGAGGTGGATGTTCTTACGGCAAAAAACTCGGGGCTTGACTGCATAAGCGTCCTTTGGGGCTTCAGAACCAAGGAAGAGCTTCTTCCCCATGGAGCAAGTGTATTTGCTAAAGAACCCTATGAATTGATCAGCTTGGTCACCGAATAATTTTGGGAGAGGTAATTGATGAAATATTATAAATACGAAACTCATCTTCATACAGCGGAGGTCAGTGCCTGCGGAAGAGCAAGTGCGGCGGAGCAGGTGGAATTTTATGCCGAAATGGGATATGCGGGAATCATCGTGACCGATCATTTCTTCAATGGAAATACCACCGTTCCGAGAGAAGGCTTAAGCTGGAAAGAGATGGTCGAAAAATTCTGCGTAGGCTATGTAAACGCTCTGCAGGCGGGAAGAAAAGTTGGACTTGACGTGTTTTTCGGATGGGAGTATTCCTTCCTTGGCACCGATTATTTAACTTACGGTCTTTCTCCCAAATGGCTTCTTGATAATCCGCAGGTCATGGATATGCGCCATTGGGATTATTTGAAATTTGTCCGCGAGGAAGGAGGGCTCGTTATCCATGCCCATCCCTTCAGAGAGGCGGATTATATAAGAGAGATCCGTCTTCAGCCAAGAAATGTTGACGGTGTTGAGGTCATAAACGCCTGCCGTTCCGATTTTGAAAACAAAATGGCTCTCGAATATGCAAAGAATTATGATCTGATCAAATTTGCCGGAAGCGATAATCATAGGGCGTATGGTCAGGAAAAGCTGGCAGGAATAAAAACCAAGAATAAGATCGAGAGTATAGTGGATTTTGTTGATGTTATAAAAAGCGGAAACTTCAAAATCTTCAACGAGAATAACTAAAAGGAGAAAAGGAATGCTTATCGAACGTTTTTTGCATTATGTATCATTTCCCACGATGTCGGATGAGAGCTCGGAAAGCTGCCCAAGCACCGAAAAACAACTGGCACTTGGCAAAGAGCTTGAAAAAGAGCTGAAGGAGCTGGGACTTGACGCTCATATAGATGAACATGGCTATGTTTACGGCTCTCTTGCTTCAAACTGCGGCAAAGGACATCCTTCTGTGGCTTTCCTTGCACATATGGATACCTCTGATGCGGTTGCTGACAGTCCCATAAAGCCGAGAACTATACTTTATGAGGGCGGAGATATTCTTCTGAATGAAGAAGAAAATATCGTAACAGATGCTCTCGGAGAAGAATTTATCGGAAAGCATCTGTTAGTTACAGACGGAAAAACTCTCCTTGGTGCCGACGATAAGGCAGGTATTGCCGAAATAATGGATGCTCTTGAACGCCTTATAAAGAGCGGCGAGCCTCACGGAGATATCAAGATCTGTTTTACACCCGATGAGGAGATCGGACGCGGCGCGGATCTTGTTGATCTCGAAAAGCTGGGTGCGGATTACGGATATACACTTGACGGCGGTGAGCTGGGAGGCATTGAATATGAGAATTTCAATGCCGCGAGCGCTCATGTCATTATTAAGGGCTTTTCTGTTCATCCCGGCGCGGCATATGGAAAAATGAAGAATGCATCTCTCATTGCCCTTGAATATGCCTCTCTCCTTCCTTCGGAGGAAGTACCCGAAAAGACCAAGGATTATGAAGGCTTCTATCATCTTACAGACATGAGCGGAAGCATAGAGCATGCCGAGCTCTTCTATATAATCCGCGATCACGACAGAGAAAAATTCGAGGCGAAAAAGCAGAGGATGCTTGAAGCCGCAAAGGAAATAAACGCTCGTTACGGTGAAAACACTGTCACCGTGGAGCTTAAGGATTCATATTACAATATGAGGGAAGTTATTGAAAAATATCCTCATGTTCTTGAGCGTGCCGAGGAAGCAATGCGTGCCGAGGGCGCTGATCCATGGAGCAGCCCAATACGCGGCGGCACTGACGGCGCAAGGCTTTCATTTATGGGGCTGCCCTGCCCAAATCTCTGCACGGGTGGATATCTATTCCATTCACGCTCAGAATTTGCTGTGATCGAGGAAATGGAAAAGAGCGCGGATATCGTTCTTCGCATTATGAAGGATACCGCAAAATACGAAAAATAATATGGCAAAGATAAATTGGAAGGGCGGTGCGCTTCTCGCGCCTCTGCCGCCCGTTATGGTAAGCTGCGGCAATGCAGAAACAGGCGAGACAAATATAATAACCGTTGCCTGGACGGGGATAATCAATACAAAGCCGCCGAAAACATATATTTCGGTGCGCCCGAGCCGTCATTCTCACCATATCATAAAGGAAAGCGGCGAATTTGTGCTGAATCTGACCACCGAGGAGCTTGTTAAAAGCACTGATTATTGCGGTATTTATACCGGGAAAAAGGTGGATAAATTTGAAAAATGCAAACTGACAAGGGCTGAATCAAGCGTTGTTTCCTGTCCGAGCATTGGGGAAAGCCCCATGTCCATCGAATGTAAGGTGACGCAGATGATCCCAATGGAAAGCCATGATATGTTTCTTGCGGATATCGTGGCGGTGACGGTTGATGAAAAACTTATTGACAGCGACGGTAAGCTCTGCCTTGACCGCGCGCATCTTGCGGCATTTGCCCATGGCGAATATTTCGCCCTTGGCAAAAAGATCGGCTACTTCGGTTTTTCCACAAAGAAATCGGGTGCAAAAAAGCACGGCAAACATAAAGGAAGATCAAAAAAATGAAACTCACAGAAATACTGAACAGCGGAAAGATAAGCCTCTCCTTTGAGGTGTTCCCGCCAAAAACAGATACAGCCTTTGAAAGTGTAAAGCTCGCAACCGAGGAGATAGCAAAGCTGCGTCCCTCCTTCATGAGCGTTACATACGGAGCAGGCGGCGGAACAAGCAAATACACCCTTGATATTGCAAAAGACATAAAGGAGAATTACGGTGTGCCGACCCTTGCCCACCTGACTTGCGTGTCATCAACTCGCGAAACAGTGCACGAAAAAATCGAAGCAATAAAGGCGGCAGGAGTCAGCAATGTTATGGCACTTCGAGGCGACCTGACTCCCGAGCTTGAGGGGAAGGACAGATGCGGCTGGGCATACAGACATGCTGTTGATCTGATCCGTGAGCTGAAGGAAAGCGGAGCGGACTTCTGCATCGGCGGCGCATGCTATCCCGAGATACATCCCGAGAGCGCAAATCAAAAAGAGGATATCAAATATCTGAAAGAAAAGGTTGACGCCGGATGTGAATTTCTGACGACCCAGATGTTTTTTGATAACAATCTGCTCTATAATTTCCTTTATAAGATCAGAGAGGCAGGCATAACAGTTCCGATAGTTGCGGGAATCATGCCCATAACGAATGCAAATCAGGTTGAGAGAGCAATCAAGCTTTCGGGCTCATTTATGCCCCATCGCTTTAAGAGCCTTGTGGATAAATTCGGCTCTGATCCAGATGCGATGAAGCAGGCGGGAATAGCCTATGCCACCGATCAGATCATCGATCTTTTTGCGAATAATATCACAAATGTACATGTTTATTCTATGAACAAGCCGGATGTTGCCGAAAAAATAATGGCAAATCTTTCGGATATGATCGGAAAATGACAGAGGGAGATTTTATAAGGGAGGAGACCTTCTCCGAGCCCGAGATATCCCGCCGAGAGATAATAAGATATGCGGGCGGCGGCGAGGACAGCGGAGAGTTTTCAGCTCTCATAGATTCCTGCCTTGCCGAAGCTCTGCCCATGCTTTCATATAAGGTCTGCTATCGGAGCTTTTCATATGCGGAAACAGAGCAGGGGCTCGATTTCGGCTTTGCAAAGGTAAAGAGCGAGGCTCTTTCAAAAAATTTGAGGGGCTGCGATAAGATTTTGCTCTTCGCCGCAACGGTGGGCATCGGAATCGACCGTTTGATAATGAAATACGGCAGGATCTCACCTGCGAGGGCACTCATAATGCAGGCTCTCGGTGCGGAGAGGATAGAAGCCCTTTGCGATGCTTTTTGTTCAGAGCTCGAAAATAAAGGACTTGCGCCACGTCCGCGCTTCAGCCCCGGGTATGGAGATCTTCCCCTTGAATTTCAAAAGGATATCTTCGCCGCCCTTGACTGTCATAGAAAGATCGGGCTGACTTTATCATCCTCATTGCTTATGTCTCCAACAAAATCTGTTACTGCAATCGTTGGAATAGAGAAATAAAACCAATTATATGCACAAGAAATAGCCGCTTTCAGCTTTAAACTAACATCCGTGGACAACCGATAGCACATGCTCCCGTCTGAGGAGATCGTTTGCCATCGGCAATTGTCGCATGTGCTATCGGTTGTTCACGGATGTTAGTTTGGAGATCAAAGATATTGTTTATTTGTTCATGTAATTTGTTTTATTGAATGTTTGTTTCTCTATGGAAATTTATCGTTTAGTCACAGAGGTAAAAATGCTGAAAGTATTATTTGAAAATAATAATGTCATTGTATGTGTAAAGCCGGCAGGGGTTCTTTCCCAGAGTGCGGCGGACGGCAAAGACGAGCCGGATATGCTGGGGCTTGTTTCCGAGCATATCGGTACACAGGCAGGACTTCTGCACCGACTCGACCGCCCTACCGGCGGCATCATGGCTTTTTCGAAAAGTCCAAAGGCAACGGGGGTGCTGTCTGCCGCCATTTCAGATAAGGAAAAATGCATAAAGGAATATTTTGCCGTTGTCAGCGGCGAGCCTGATAGCCCAGAAAGTGAGCTTCGTGATTATCTTTTTAAGGATCTGCGCCAAGGGAAGAGCTTTGCCGTTTTTTCACCGCGGAAGGGGGCAAAGGAAGCCTGTCTCACCTATAAGCTTCTCGGAACAGCCGAGGGCGAGCACGGTAAACTTTCTCTTGTTAAAATAAGACTTGGTACGGGCAGAACCCATCAGATAAGAGTGCAGTTTTCTTCCCGAGGAATGCCTGTTATCGGTGATGGGAAATACGGAAGCCGCGAAAGAATGATAGGGGAAATGAGCGATTTCGGAGTGTCTCCGAAGGATATGATAGCTCTCCATGCCTACAGACTTTCCCTTGACGCCGGAAAGACCGCGAAATTCGATGTTTGCGCATTTCCTGATAAAAAGCTCTATCCTTTTTCATTGTTTGACAATATTTTGACGGAAGAAAAACAAAAAATTCAATAAAATATTCAGAAAAACGAGAAAATATTCAAAAAGCGGTTGATTTTTGAAGGAATTTGTGGTAAAATATTCATAATATTTTCCCGAAAGGATTTACTTCTATGACAACTGCTTTAATTATTTTTTCAATCGTCGTTTATATGGCGGCAATGATCGTTATCGGTGTTATCTGCGCAAAGCAGAATAAGAATTCCGATGATTTCTATCTCGGCGGACGTACTCTCGGACCTCTTGTTACGGCAATGAGTGCAGAGGCATCTGATATGTCCTCCTGGCTTCTCATGGGTCTGCCCGGAGTTGCGCTTCTCACAGGCGTTGCAGGTAATACCACAGGCTTTGCCGAGGCTTTCTGGACAGCTCTCGGTCTCGCTATCGGTACATATCTCAATTTCTTCTTCGTTGCGAGAAAGATCCGTCTTTACAGTGAAAAGACAAATTCAAACACTATTCCCGATTTCTTTTCCGACCGTTTCCGCGATAAGAGCGGTATGATCATGTTCATCGCGGCGGTCATCATCATTGTGTTCTTTATTCCCTATACCGGCTCGGGCTTTGCCGCTATCGGTAAGCTGATGAATTCTCTCTTTGGCATCAACTATCATGTTGCACTTATCGCAGGCGCGGCTGTTATCGCCGTATATACCGTTATCGGCGGCTTTACAGCGGCATCTGTTACCGACCTTGTGCAGAGCATCGTTATGACTATTGCGCTTATCGTTATCGTATTTTTCGGAATAGACCATGCAGACGGTATTGGTAATATTTTTGCAAATCTCCCAGCGGAAAACTATTTTAACCTTATGGGTACAGACGGCACGAGCTATGGCTTCTTCCCCATTGTTTCAACTCTTGCTTGGGGTCTGGGCTATTTCGGTATGCCCCATATCCTTCTCCGCTTTATGGCGATCAAAGACGACAAAAAGCTTACTCTTTCCAGACGCATCGCAACTGTTTGGGTAGTTATCTCTATGGCGGTGGCTATACTCATAGGTATTATTGGATATTCCTTTGCAATGAAAGAAGGCATGATAGGCACAGAGGGATTTGATTCGGAGCGTATCATAGTTTATATGGCTCAGGCTATTGCGAAAAACGGTTGGATCGCGGCTATTATTGCAGGTGTTATCATTGCGGGTATTCTCGCGGCTACAATGTCAACTGCCGATTCACAGCTTCTTGCGGCTGCTTCCTCGGTTTCCGAGAATATTTTTAAGCGATTCTTTGTTAAAAATATGAGCGAAAAGACAAGCATGTGGGTTGCAAGAGGTACTGTTATTGCTATTTCGTTGGTTTCTGTTATTCTCGCTTGGAATCCCGATGCATCGGTTTTCAGAATAGTTTCCTTCGCATGGGCAGGCTTCGGCGCGGCGTTCGGACCTCTCGTTCTTATGGCTCTCTTCTGGAGACGTACAAATAAATACGGTGCTTTTGCGGGAATTATCAGCGGCGGCGTTATGGTTTTCGTTTGGAAATACATTATCGCAGATCTCGGCGGAATTTTCGCGATCTATGAGCTTCTTCCCGCCTTCATAATCTCCCTTATCGCCATCGTGGTTGTCAGCCTTTTGACAGGCGCACCCGAAAAGGCAATCGTTGAAGAATTTGACGAAATGAAGATTATAATGAAAAAGAAACAATAATTGACTTGACATAAAAGGCGTTCTGCGGTAAAATTACTACAGAACGCCTTTGGCGTAAATTGCGTAAACAATATTAGCAAATAGTTAGTTAATACCCTATGAGCTCGGCGAAGGATCTCATAGGCTGTTAGTTGCTTTTCCCCGATAAATTATTGTTTACCGTAAAAGTTTTATTTTTTGAGGTTGCGTATTGCTTATTTAGGCAAACTTATCTATTGACTTGATATTGGAGGAAAAATGAAAAGAATTGCTTTATTTGGATTAGTATTTATCATGATACTTGCATTTTGTGCCTGCGGTAATACCGTTGAGGTTAGAGATGCTGAACAGAGCATCGAAAGCATTGCAGAAAGTAAGGATACCGTCAGCGAATCGGACACAACAGATACTGGGGCTGTATCGGATATAGAAACCGAAGCGGCGACAACAGCGGCGCCCGAACCCGAATTCGTAAATGTTGAAAACATCGGCGAATATGTTGTTATTCGCAGTAAGGGTTCCACAGTTTCGGTAAGGAACGCCGCAACAGATCTTTGCGCTGATATTTATGTTGAGACAGAGATACTTCTTTCGGTGAATACCGATAAGATGGAGGAGAGCGAATATGAGATCCTTATCGGAAAGACCAACAGAGTGGCAGAAGGTATTGATTATGATGCTCTCGGCATTGGCGAGTACATAATTAAAAAGACAGGAAATAAGATAGTTATCGCAGGCGGTTCGGAACGGGCATTGAAAAATGCCATCAATTATTTCTCCGTCAATTTCATTGCCGAAGGCGCGGTAAGATTGCCCCTTTCGGGCGAATATATCTTCGCTCCCAAAGGATATCTTGACAGCATTACGATTGACGGAACTCCTATAACTGAGTATACCATTATTGAGGATCTTTATGATGACAGTATCGCGGAAAAATTCGCCGCCGATATTGAGAACGCTATATATTCCGAGCTCCCGATAAAGAGCGCGGGCGGAATTGATGATTACGGCGAAAAATATATTCTTCTTTCGGATACAAATACCGACTTTACAAGCCATTATGTAAAGGTGGAAAATGGTAATATCATCCTTTCGGGAAACTATACAACAATTGATGAATGTATAGATTATTTCTTTGGGGGCATGCTTGGCTATAACGTTGAAACGGGCAATGTTTCGGGAGAGACCCATATTAAGCTGACCTCGGGAATGGGAGAGACCTTCACCGAGGAGAAAAAAGAGGTATATTCAAAGGATAAGCTGATGCAGGTGCTTACCGATGTTTATAATTCGGATAAGATCATTGTGGGTCAGCATATGAGCGCATACAGATATGGCGAGACGCTGACCACAGAGCGCAGTCTTTATATGGAGAATCTCGGCGTAGACTGTCCCCTTTTTGGCTTTGACGTTGCCGAGGCTCAGTCAGGTACAAAATATACATGGAATGCGCAGGTCAAGGACGCTTACGATATGGTGGAATATGCCCGTGAGGGAGGTATCTTTACCTTCTCGGTGCATTTTGATAATCCTTCCGGCAAGCCCGAAGGACTTGCGTATTACAGAGGCGAGCTTGGCAATGGCACTGCGCAGGATTGGGAAAAGCTTCTGACGAAGGGCACGGAATATAACGAGAACTTTATGGAATCGCTTAGCGATGTGGGGGATTTCCTTGAGATCTTCCATAATAACGGAGTGCCTGTGATCTTCAGACCACTCCATGAAATGAACGGGAATTGGTTCTGGTTCTGCATTGTAAACGGCGAGGAAAACAATACCATACCCAAAGAATATGCCGTTCGCCTTTGGGTGATGATCTATGATTATCTTGTCACCGAGCGAGGTATTGATTCTATGATCTGGGAATACAGCCCAAATGTTGCGGAAAAGACCACCTCAAGCAAGGTTGACGTTATGTACTGCTATCCGGGCGATGAATATTGCGAAATCGTCGGCTGTGACTGGTATACGAGCTCTTATACCGGGCATGAGGTGCTGAGAATATCCGAGGACGCGCTGTCTCAGACAGGAAAGATTTTCTCTGTCACCGAGTTTGGCCCGGGCGGAGATATCCGAACAGATTATAATGTGATCAAAAAAGATATGTTCACCTGTTTGCACCTGGACGATCTTATAACCGAGGTTACCGAAGCGGGTATCAAGACCTGCTATTGGCTGCTTTGGTCAAGCTGGTCGGAGGTGAGGATCTCCATGTGGAATATGGGAGACGGACGTGCCTTTTACGGAAATGATGTTTATCTCACCCTTAAGGACACATATAAATTACTGTACGAATAATCATAGTTTAAGAGGCACTGCGGAACTATCCTTCCGCAGTGCCGTATATATTTACTTCCTGACACTTTCAAAACTTGAAAGTGTCATTTTTACTTTGCCAAAGAAGAAGGGAAACAACTTATTTACGAAACTGCACACTTGTAGTCCTTCTTAGCTTTTGATGCTAAACTCCTTATAATCATCCTACGAAAATATTAAAAATCATATCAACCAATCAAACAGTATTTCTCTATTCTAAACTAACATCCGCAAACAACCGATAGCACATGCGGACATTTCCCGATATCGAACGATTCCCACAGACGGGAGCATGTGCGGTACTCTTCACCCTTTTTTCGCCCGTGCTTTTTGGGCGGAAAAAGGTAAATGACAAAATACACAGCACCATTGAAAATTGCGCCCGTCGGAATTTTCACAGGTGCGTTGGTACAGCAGGGGGTATCCCTAGGGGGAACGCCTGGGAGCGTTTTGGTACCTTTGGGGCGGGCCAAAGGTACTGCCGCGCGGCATGAGCGCC
>JAFTXK010000118.1 GCA_017461635.1 Clostridia bacterium
AGTGCCATGAGTGCGGTCATGTCCTCCGTGGTCTGCCATGATGATAACTCGGTATTCATTTCCGAATTTTTCGATCATTCTTTTAACATTGTCGATAGCAACAGAAATTCGTCTCTTGTATTCATCGCTCATCCAGCCGTTGTCATGCCCGCCCTTTTCATCTGTCTCTACCATGTAGAGGAAAGCGAAATCAGGCTTATGAAGCGATAGGATCTTTTCACATTCATCGGTAAGAACTGTATCACCCGAATCCTTCATATAGGCATTAACATAGGTGGCGAATTTGAGCGAGCCAGGAGACGCTATATCACGGAGCGGTTCCCAACCGTAAAACATGGCAGAAATACCGCCCGCTTCGCTGATCTTCTCGAATATACCCTTAATCGGACGAACCTGTGGAACATATGTGTTGGTCGTGATTCCGTGTCTTTGAGGCGTCACCGAATGTGTCATGGAAAAATGGCAGGGAAATGTAACCGAGGGGGTTACTGACCTTCCGTTATATGTATAAGCACATATCTCTTCGAGCTTTTTCACATAAGGATTTCCGCATCCCTTCAGACCGTCCGGTCTCATTCCGTCGATCGATATCAAAAGAACCTTGTTTTTCATTTTAATCCTCCAGAGTTTTTTATATTATAACTCCTTTTATGTCTTTTGTCAAGGATTATCTGTTTGTCCGTAATAGGCATTTTTTCCGTGCTTACGATAATAGTGTTTATTTAAAAGCTCCTGCTGAAATTCGATACTTTCATTCATCATAAGAGTGTGCCAAGCCATAAATGCCACTTCCTCTAAGATCACCGCATTTTCAACAGATTTTTCGGCATTAATGCCCCAGCTGAAAGGACCGTGAGATGCTACAAGAGCCCCTGGAATATCATTTATTTCTTCCTCTGTAAACAGCTCAGAAATAACCTTTCCTGTTTCGAGCTCATAGTCCCCGTTTATCTCTTTGTCGGTCATTTTTCTTGTGCATGGAATGTTTCCGTAGAAGGTATCGGCATGTGTCGTACCGAGAGCGGGGATAGCCATGCAGCATTGCGCAAATATCGTTGCAAATTTTGAATGAGTATGCGTTATGCCGCCTATGCTTGGAAAGCGTTTATAAAGCTCCAAATGGGTATTGGTATCAGAAGATGGTCTGAGCGAGCCTTCAATTATATTTCCGAAGAGATCGACGATCACCATATCATCAGACTTCATTTCATCATATCCAACGCCCGATGGCTTTATTACAACAAACCCATTTTTTCTGTCTATCTCCGAAACGTTGCCCCAAGTAAGAGTAACAAGACCGTATTTTTGCAGTTTTTTATTAGCTTCGCAAACTCGTTTCTTTATTTCTTCAAGCAAAATTTATACCTCCCGTTGACTTATTGTTCATTATTTGATATAATTATAAATAATGATCGTAAAATTATCAACTATCGGCGATATAATAGGAAAATAAGCATTAAAATTTACGAAATGAGCAAATAAAGGAGCAAAATGAGCATTACAAAGCGACAGGAAGAAATATTAAAGCTATTGCAGGAAAATCGATTTTTAACGGTAGAAAGGCTTGCGCAATTGACCTATACCTCACCTTCGAGCATAAGACGCGATCTTTCAAGCCTACAAAATTTGTGCCTTGTCAAGCGCACTCACGGAGGTGCAACACCGACTGACGAAAATCTCGGAGTTCCTCCGCTCGGTAACAGAATGATGCATAATATCGTCGGTAAGCGTATTATTGCAAAAAAAGCGGCGGCTTTGCTTTCGGATAATAAAACAGTCATGCTTGATGGCTCAAGCACCGCGGGATTTTTAGTGCCGCATATTGCCAAGCTGAAGAATATAACGCTTTTTACCAATAATATGTTCACAGCGATCAGTGCTGTGAATTATGGGATAAATACTCATTGTATCGGCGGTAAAAGCGTAAATCAATCGGCTGTATTATCGGGAGAGGATGCATACAGAACAGTTCAGAATATCCATCCGGATATTTTGTTTTTCTCATCCCAGAGCCTTGATGCCGAAGGTGTTATCTCGGATTCTACAGAGGAGGAAAATTATCTGAGGTCGCTTATGCTGAAAAACGCATGTCAGAAAATATTTTTATGCGACAGTGAGAAGTTTGCCAGACGTTCGCTTTATAAGCTGACAACGCTTAATGAGATCGATATCAGTGTGTTCGATAAGCATTGGCAGAGTGTAGATAATAAATGCAAGATTCTTTGATTTTCCTTGACATTATTTGGCTGATGTGTTATACTAATTTAGAAAGGTAGGTAATAAAATGAAAACATCACTGGTAATACTTGCTGCCGGGATCGGTTCAAGATTTGGCGGCGGAGTTAAGCAAATCGCTCCTGTTGGACCGAACGGCGAGATTATCATCGATTATTCCATAAAGGATGCTCTTGAAGCAGGCTTTAATAAGGTCGTTTTTATAATCAGACGAGATATAGAAAATGATTTTAAGGAGGTAATCGGCAATCGTATTGAAAAGCTGTGCGAGGTTGAATATGTTTATCAGTCAACGCTCGATCTGCCGTATACTCCCGAATGTGCCTCAAACCGCAAGAAGCCTTGGGGAACGACACATGCACTTTGGAGCGCGAGAAATGCTGTTAAAGAGCCTTTTCTTGTTATTAATGCAGATGATTATTATGGTAAAGATGCATATAAAACAGCACATGATTTTCTCATTTCAAATAAGGATGAAGGGGAAAAGCTTTCTCTTGGCATGATAGGCTTTATTCTTGCAAATACTCTTAGCGATAACGGCGGAGTAACACGCGGTGTTTGCAAGACGGATGAGAACGGAA
>JAFTXK010000119.1 GCA_017461635.1 Clostridia bacterium
AAAGACCTGCGCTTAAACCGCGCGCCGCTTTTGCAGTCTTCACTCGGGGCTTCGCCCCTCCTTCCGACTGCAAAAGCTTTTAATCAAACTCGTTACTTTTATTTTTGATCTTTTCAGTCTCACATCATTGACAAAAGTACAGCAAGCTCAGGATGACAATAAGGGATCGCCCACTTGGTTTCCTACTGTTAAGTCAACCGTGATTTAACGTAGGAAAAATTGCGAACAGTACAGTACTGTCATCCTGAGCCTCGGCGAAGGATCTCATAAACTATTAGTTACTTTTCCCAGATAAATTATTGTTTAGCAGTTCAATTTTGAGTTTTTAGAGATCCAAATTAATGATTCGGAAACGGTTTGCGAAGCTTCTGTCTTAAATCATTCGCCGTATTCGCTGCTGTAAAATTTACCGTTCATATAAAGGTTCACGGTCTGGTCGCCGCCTGCTGTGTCACGCTTATAAAAGTGAACTCGCCAGATACCGTTAATAAAGTCAAATTCTGCACGTGCAACATCATATTCAACAGTACATTCGGCTTTTGCCAGCTCCAGTGCCTCTTCCTCGCCTATATTCCCCTCCTCCGAAAGCTCAAGCGTCTGCAGGATCTCTTCAATTTGACTGTCATATTTGTCATATGGCTCACATCCGCCTTCGGTTTCAAGAGTATAGATCCCCGGAAGACCGTTAAAATAATACAATCTCCATGAGCTGTTTTCATATTCATAGCGATGATACCAAGCTTTATATCCGTTTACCTCTATTTCCTTTGAAACAAGCCCCGTACCACACATACCAAGCATGCCTGTATTATAATAGAGATTTACGCGGAAATCAGGTTCTTCCACCGGATAGAATTCCAGCCCGAACATCTGCACGCCTGCGATATTCTCGCCATCTTCCTCATAAGGCTTGATATCATAGCTCCAGCCCTTAGGAACACGGGCGGACATAACCACAAAATTTTGACCGAACACTGCAAGCTCTCGGTTATCCTCACCATAATATTCGGCTGTGAAAGAATGTCCTTCGGCACGCTCTCTTGGAATTTCAAGGATGATATGCCATTCAGCCATATCGCAGGTTCCGACCTCGGGCGTTATACGCTTTACCTGAATGACATCATCAGCCGTCACGCCCACAAGCTCATGTCTGTTAGAGCCGCTTCCCTCCTCAAAGATCGCCATGACCAACATATTAGATTCAAAAAAAGCTTCGTCATAACCCTCTGTTGCATCCGCAAAGCCTATTGTGGTATCCGAATAGACCTTCTCAGCATGACCGAGGAAATAATGCCCCCTGTTTTCGGCGATATAATTTTCAAGCTCCGAAACAGAACCGATATTCACCGTATAGGGGAAATCCACATTCTCTCTGTAACCGTCTGTACGGATATACTGAACGGGATAGAGAACAGGATCGGAAACATCTGTATCCACCACGGTATCAAAGGATTTATCAATTTTACTTCTGCCCTCTCCCTCTCCTTCGGATGGCTTTTCCTTACCGCAAGCGGAAAAAGAAAGAATGAACATCAAGGCTAAAAGCCCGCAGATAAACTTTTTCATATAAAATCCTCCTTTCGGTTGTATTTATAATGACGGATGGAAAGGAAAAATGTTCCGACGATCAACATATATCAAGCAAAAACGGCGGTTTGCGGAATGCAAATCGCCGTTTTCATGCCTTTTAATAAACTAATTCTATCTTCTTTTCACCGCAGAAGGTGAGCCATTTTTCCTCGGGCTCGCTATCTGTAACGATGATATCTATATCCGAAATATCGCAGATACGGACAAAGGATTTTTTATCAAATTTCTCCGAATCAAGAGCAAGTATGCGTCTCTCGGCAGAGCAGATCATCGCCTGCTTTATCATGCTGTCGTTTTCATTGGAATCGGTTACTCCGAGGGTCATGTCAAGTCCTTTGCAGGAGCAGACCGCTGTATCGACATGATATGAATTTATCATTTTTTCCGCTGAAGAGCCCCCCAGCGAAAGCGCGCCCTTTTTAAGTGTACCGCCTGTGGAAAGCACCGTCCAATCCTGCTTGTCCGCCAGCTCCAGCAGTATCTTTACGGAATTTGTGATTATTGTGAGATCCTTTTTATCCTTGAGTTTTTTTATGAGATAGAGAGCGGTGGAGCTGGAGTCTACCAATAGCCTTTCGCCGTCATTTATCAGCTCGGCAAGCTTTTCGGCTATTCTCTGCTTCTGCTCAACATTGACATTTTCGCGGACATTATAGGGCAGATCTATGGCAGAAGAGTTCTTTGAAACTGCTCCGCCGTACGTCTTTGAAGCAATACCTTCGCGGTCAAGCTTTTCAAGATCGCGGCGTATGGTCTCTTCTGTAACATCAAATTCCTTTGCAAGCTCTGCAACTATTACCTTGCCGCTTACAGCTAACTTTGATATTATTTTTCTTCTTCTTTCAATTGCGAGCATATGCTTACCTCCAATATATTTATAATGATAAACAACAGGGCATCTCTAAATACTCGGCGTGCGGCGAGCGAAGAGAGATTTTTTCGTCAGTCTAAACAAAAATTCGCGCGCAAAGTTGATCCTCTGCGAAGAATTTTTGTGACGAATGACGGAAATAGATCCGCCGATTCGCCGTGC
>JAFTXK010000120.1 GCA_017461635.1 Clostridia bacterium
ATTATCGCTTATAAGCCAAAGGGCTGATGCAGAACGCATCAGCCCTTTGACATTTGGCTCTTAGCCGCAGTGGCAGCAGGAGAGAAGAATGATGGCGATGATTATGAGCCAGATAATGTTGTTGTCGTCGAAAATGTTGCAAAGGCAGTTATTCATAAAGAAGTTCCTCCAAAAATTTTTGAGAGATTTTTGCCTCTCTGTTAGCATAATATGTCGCGGCGGGAAATTTGTTACCGTTTTTTGTCGAACACGCTTGAAAAAACTTTCGCAGTATGGTACAATATATAAAACAAAGTTTTTGGAGGACGGAATGAATAAGCCAAGTAAGATCGAATCCTTTAAAGTGGATCATGACTATATAATTCCCGGAATATATGTTTCGAGGCGGGATGGGGATATAACAACTTATGATATGCGCACGCGCAGACCGAATATGGGTGATTATATGGATGACCGTACGATGCATTCTGTTGAACACATGTTTGCAACCTTCATCCGCAGCTCGGAGATCGGTGAGCAGGTCATATATTTCGGCCCTATGGGCTGTCAGACAGGCTTTTATCTGCTGGTTCGCAATGCGGATGACAATGAGGTGCTGGGCGTGGTTAAAAAGGTTCTCGCGCAGATAATCAGACATGACGGCGAAATGTTCGGCGCGAGCCGAAAGGAATGCGGAAATTATAGGAATCTCGAGCTTGAGGACGCAAAGCGCGAATGTCGCGCATATCTTTCCGCTCTTGAAAATTCAAGGAGGATCGATTTTACTTATCCCACAGGAGGAGAGGACAAATGAAAATAGGAATTATCGGTGCAATGTCCTGCGAGACCGCCGCGCTTAAGTCGATGCTTGAGGATACCTCGGTGGAAGCTGTCAGCGGTATTGAATATTCTTCGGGAAAGCTTTTCGGCAGGGAAGTTGTTATTGCAACCTGCGGCATAGGAAAGGTCTTTGCCGCGATCTGTGCCCAGACTATGATACTGCGCTATTCTCCCGATATTATCATTAATACCGGTGTTGCCGGAACGCTTACAAATGAGCTTTCGGTTTGCGATGTTGCCGTTTCCTCGGATGTGGTTCAGCATGATATGGACACTTCGGCAATAGGAGATCCGGTCGGTCTGATCTCGGGTATAAATATTATCAATATACCTGCCGATGAAAGGCTTTGCGCGGCTGTTACCGCTGCGGCAAGGAAGATAGGACTTAACACCTTGGCGGGAACTATCGCTTCGGGTGATATGTTCGTTGCTGATGGAACAAAAAAGACCTATATAAGAGACACCTTCGGAGCGATCGCATGCGAGATGGAGGGGGCTAGCATAGGACATGTATGCTATGTCAATTCCGTGCCCTTTGTCGTTATCCGCGCAATTTCAGACGGGGGAGACGACAGTGCCGCCATGAGCTATGATAAATTTGTAACCGTTGCCGCCGAAAATTCGGTGAAGCTGGTTTGTGAGGTAATAAAAGATCAGAGCCTTTGAAGGCTCTGATCTTTTATTTCTGTTCTCGCCGGATTTTCTTATATTCCATGGGAGCGAAGCCTGTCATGCTTTTGAATATCTTTCTGAAATATATCACCGAATTGAAATTGAGTTTATCGCTTATCTCGCTGATGCTGTAATTGCCGTCGCGAAGATATTCTATAGCCTTCTGAATACGCAAGCTGTTGCGGTAATGAATCGGAGAACAGTGCATTTCATCGCTGAATTTGTGATAGAGCCGCGATTCGGATAGATGACAGTGCTTTGCGAGCTCTGAAACGGGAAAATTATCAAGATATTTTGCTTCGATAAATTCCAGTGCCGCTGTTATTTGAGGTGAAAATGAAATTTTTTCACTTGTATAGAGAAGGGGCAAGATCTTGCTCCAAAGCAGATAAAAATTTGAGAGTGCGAGAAGTCTTTCCGAGTCGTCCTTCCCATAATTTTCAAGGATGGAACGAAAAAGCTCACCAAGATCTCCGGTTTGGTCTTTGGAAATTGACTGAATCTCAAAAGTACGGTCTATCCTGGTTTCACGGAGATGAGAAAAATCAAAATGAACGCTGTAAAATTCAACATTGGGATCGCCTGTCCATGCGGAGGTGTATTTCATACCGTCGGGAAGATAGATCAGATCGCCTGCTTTTGCCGGTATCTCTCTGCCGGCGGTTTTTATGGTTACATTTCCCTCTGCAATATATGTGATGCTGGTTTTTTGCTTCCCGGTACGGGCATCGCAGAAATGCTTATGAGGATAGAATGAATGGGTCGAGGAAAAGGACGACAGCAGAAAACGGCTTGTACAAACTCTGTCCATATAGTGAAAACCTCCGATTTTCGGCAGAATAGTTTCTTTTTATAAAAGTATAACAGATTTTATTCCCATTGTCAACATTCAATATACCGGAACGTCTTTGTAAATTTCACTCTTTGAATGTAAAATAATTCTTCTGCAAATACTTATGATGTGATAGCGTATTTGGAAAAATTTCAGGTGTTTTTGTAATTTTTGAATTTCGCTTTGCAAGTTGAAAATATCGATTGTGCAAAAAGTGAAAAATTGGCATATAAAAAACTACTATTTAATTAAAAATATTGGGCAAATTCGCACAAAAAATAAAAAAATTATTGACAAACACATAGATATATGGTAAAATTACTCCTGAACAATATCTTGATGTGTTTTGATTTTGATAAAATTTTAACAAAACACTTATGCGCTCCCGTGACCGAAAACTAACCGCCCTTTACAGGGAGGGGCAGGGGAGATTTTTGTGCGAATGCGCATGGGGTATTGCTTTAAGATCTTTATCGGATAAGAGTTGCGCCGGTTTCGAAATGCATAGCCGCAATAGGGCATGCCCTATTCTGCGTTATGTTCTATTTTGTAAATAGAACATAATTCTGCTTTTGCACCTCGAAATTGCCGTAACGGTTTATTCGGAAGATTTAATTTTAGGAGGAGAATTATTATGAACAAGAGAATTCTTAGTTTGGTTCTCGCTCTCGTAATGCTCGCACTTTGCTTTGTTGGATGCTCCAACACTCAGGGCAACGGTGACGACACCGGCGCTGATACAAGCGCTGACACAGGTGTAGTAAGCGGCGAGAAGAATGAGAACAAGGTCATTGTCGGTAACGTAACAGAGCTTGCCGGCGACTTCCGTTGGCCCGGCTTCGGTGGCAGCTCCGCCGGCGCGGCTGACCAGGATGTAAACGGTCTTATCACAGGCTATTCCACAATGGAAACAAACCAGGGTGGCGCATATGTTTGGAATGACACCGTTGTTAAGAGCCACACAGAAGAAGAGAATGAGAACGGCGACCTCGTTGTTACCGTTGAGATCAATCCCGGTCTTCTCTTCAGCGATGGCACAGAAGTTAAGGCTGTAAACTACCTCGCATATGTACTTGCATTCAGCTCCCCTGTATCTGTTAATGCTGGTCACACAGGTATGTCCGGTCAGGCTATGGTTGGTTATGATTCCTTCGCTGCATACTGCGGTGAGGACGTTGAGGTTGCTGAGGACGCAGAAGTTGTTCCTACAAAGGAATTTGCAGGTATCCGTCTTCTCGGCGATTACAGCTTCTCTCTGACAATCAGCTCTGCTGCAGGCTACTATCCTTATTACTTCGCTAATACTTACGGCGCAATCACACCTTATCCCCTTGATCTCGTTCTCGGCGAGGGCGTAGAGGTTAAGGATGACGGTAACGGTGCATACCTCACAGAGGCTTGGTACGAGAAGGGCGCTGATTCCACACCTGAGGCTCTTACTTATGTTAAGTCCACACACCTCACAGAGGCTCGTTACGACGTAACAAAGTACGCATTCTCCGGTCCTTATGTAATCTCCGAGTGGGATGAAGGTACTAAGGAGTGCACACTTACAATCAACCCCAATTTCGCAGGTAACTTCGAAGGTCAGAAGCCCTCTATCGAAACAATCGTTTATGTAAAGATCGTTTCGGAGACACAGCTCGACCAGTTCAAGAGCGGCGCAGTTGATATCCTTTCCGGTATCACAGGCGGTGCTGATACACAGGCAGCTCTCGCAGCAGTTGACGAAAGCAACGGTAAGTTTGCTGAGGTTCACTATCAGAGAGCAGGTTACGGTAAGCTTCAGTTCGAGTGCGACTTTGGTCCTACAATGTTCGCTTCCACTCGTCAGGCTATCGCATATGTACTTAACACTGCTGACTTTGCTCAGGCATTCACAGGCGGTTACGGTACAGTTGTTTACGGTCCTTACTCTCCCGACTTTGATATGTGGACAGCAGTTGAGGACACAATCGAGCTCACAGAGTATGCTTACTCTGTTGAGAACGCAAAGCAGGCTCTCATCGATGGCGGTTGGGTTTACAACTCCAAGGGTGAGGACTTCGTTGAAGGTCAGACAGGCGTTGACGCAGTTCGTTACAAGAAGCTGACTGCTGAAGAGGCTACTGATGTTAACAAGGCTTTCGTATCCGTTGCTAATACTGACGGTGTTGAGTACAAGACCGTTGAGGTTAACGGCGAGTACTACATGCCTCTCGTTATCAACTGGTTCGGCACAACTCCCAACGATGTAACAGACATGCTTGCTGCAAGACTTGTTGGTACAGATGATGTTACAGCTATCGGTATGGTAGTTCGCAGCGTAACAGGTGACTTCGATAAGCTCCTTGGTGAGATCTATCGTGAAGAGTCCTATGGTTACGGCGGAACTCCCACATACGGTATGTTCAACCTCGCAACAGGTTGGAACAGCGCTATCTACGATTACGCTTACAACTGGTCTCTTGACCCCGTATACTTCGGTTACTCCGCAAACAAGCTGTTTGACGAGTACGATGTTGCATTCCCCTATGATATGACAGGCGAAAAGCTCACATATGCAGAGGCGGTTGAGGCTTCCGGCGACAAGCTCGGTATGGATTACCTCTCCATGGCAATGGTTTACAATGCAAAGACAGTTGATGAGTACAACGAGTGGTGGGGTGCTTACATCGAGAGATGGAATGAGCTTCTTCCCGACGTTCCGCTTTACTCCAACTACTACTTCGATATCTACAATGCGAAGATTCAGAACTTCGAGACCAGCCCGTTCTGGAGTCCCGTTGACGCTCTGCTTTACTGCACAATCGCTAACGCTGAATAATTTAAGCACGAGCTGCTTGAAGTTAATTTGACTTTTTAGCAATCCGTTATGGGGGCGGCCTTCGGGCTGTCCCCGTAACTTGCTTTAATTGACGCTCCAAAATCGGACGTTTATGTCGATGGTAGGGGCGACCTGTGGATGTGTCCATAGGAATTGAGACTTGCGACGCACTCGCAGGTCACCCCTACAATTTAGGAATTATAAAAACAATGCCCCGTGGTGTGCGGGGCAGAAACGGAGAGTATTTACATGGGTAAATATATACTGAAAAGATTGGGATATATGCTTGTGGTATTCCTGATCCTGTCTCTCCTTATGTATCTGGTTTATGCTATGATCCCTTATGACAGAGCAAGAGCGGAGGCCGAGAACTGGAAACAGGTCTATAAAAACGACCCCGTAGGCTTTGAGGCAAAATACCAGGAGCTTCGTAAGGAATTGGGACTTGACCAAAATGTATTCGTCAGATATCTTGGATGGCTTGGCGTAATGCCTATCAACGGTCAGTATCAAGGAATTATTCAAGGTGATTTCGGTTTCAGCTATGTCTATGACCGACCGGCTCAGGATATAATGGTAGAGCCGATGAAAAACACCATCTTTATAAATATTTTCGCAACCATACTGGGTCTTGGAATTACCATACCTCTCGGTATTTTCTGTGCGGTGCACAGAGGCGGTAAGCGAGACACTGCTGTCCAGGTTGCTACGATCATCGGTTACAGTATTCCGGTATTTATTACGTCGATTCTGTTTATATGGATCTTTGCGATATTGCTCGGATGGTTCCCCGTTTCGGGTATGAAAACTCCGGGTTCAAACTTTACGGGAATTACAAAGCTGCTTGATGAATTCAAGTATATGGCTCTTCCTCTTATCGTTATGACAGCTACCTCGCTGGGCGGCATGACCAGATATGTGCGCTCCTCCATGATCGAGGCTCTCAGTATGGATTGCATTCGTACGGCGAGAGCTAAAGGTCTCAGAGAGAAAGTGGTTATTTACAGCCATGCTTGGAGAAATGCTCTTATTCCGATCATAACTCTCGTTATCGGTTGGTTCCTCGGTATTTTCTCGGGTTCTATCATGGTTGAGAACATTTTCGGTCTTAACGGTATGGGCCGTATCTATATCAATTCTCTTACAGCTAAGGATTTTGAGGTCGTTCTTCTGCTCCAGATGTTCTATGTTATCATAGGTCTTATGGGTAACCTCATTATTGATATTTTGTATGGCTTTGCGGATCCGAGAATCCGTGTAAATAAGTAAAGGAGGCAGAAAAAATGAGTAAAAATAATAATGCCTCCGGCAGAAAAAGCACAGGACTTGGTCAGACCCTCAGACGCACTTTCCTCGGCGGTCTTTTCGGAGGCAAAAAGGAGTATACTCTTGCGGATGAGCGTTATGACAGTCCTTCCAAGCTAGCGGTAAAGAGATTTTTCCGTAAGCCTCTTGCAACAGGCGCGGTCATCATACTCGCTTGCATGTTTATTTTCGTTTTCGTAGGTCCCCTTATCGATCCCGTTGACCTTTCTTATACCGAGGTTCTTCATAAAAATGTTGCTCCCAACATGAGCATGATGAAGGTGCCTTTCGAAATGAAGGATAATACGGTTTCAATTTCCTCCAGAGGTTCATTTACCATAGGACTTGACGGGGATGGAAATGTCCATATGTGGGGATACTATTATTCACTCTCCAGCGATCCTTTACGAAATGTTATGAAGATTCCTCAGGCGGTACAGGACGCAAACATCAAATTTGCGGCTGCCGGAACAGACCATTGCATTGCTATCGGCGATGACGGTACTATCTACGGCTGGGGTGAATATGATAACGGTCAGTACGGTCTTAACGGACGTATGACGGATATTTGCAAATATAAGCAGCCCGAAGAGCTGGTTGAAGGCAAGATAGATGTTGATAATATTGCTCAGCTTACCTGCGGAAATCAGGTCACTGCTATCCTTATGAAGGACGGCACTCTCTATTGCTGGGGTAACGATATGTCCGGTGCTATGAACATGGATTCGGTCTATAAGGCTTACAGCAAGGAAGGCAAGGTATTTAAAGAGGTATACTTTACAAATACCGATATGTTTGCTATCACCGAGGACGGTGAATTTATCGTTGGTAAAAACAAGCAGTATAACCTTTATAAAGGTGTTGATACCTTTGAGTATATCGGCGAGCGTGATATAGTTGATCTTGCAGTTACGGGCGACAGCATTGCGCTGCTGCTTAATGACGGAGAGATCATCTCTCTCGGTACTATCAGCACTTCTCCCGTAGTTCCCGAGGGCGAGAGCATTGCTTCTCTTTCTGCGGGTACCCGTCACTTTACTCTCGTTACCGACAGCGGCAAGGTTATTGCCTGGGGTAACGGAAAGCTGGATCAGACCAAGGTTCCCTCGGCTCTTACAGAGTCCGGAGCTGTTGACACCGTTATTTCCACAGGCTTCCAGAATTATGCTTATAAGGATGGAGAGCTTGTTGACACTTGGGGTCTCAAGGGCTATCTTATGGGCACAGACGACCTTGGACGCGATGTTTTCAACCGCGTTATGAACGGCGGTAAGATGACAATGACTATCGGCGCTGTTGCCGTTATCGTTGCATCTATCATTGGCGTTATCATGGGCTGTGTTATGGGTTATTTCGGCGGTATGGTGGATCTTATCCTCATGCGTATAACCGAGATATTCTCGGCAATACCCTTCCTGCCATTTGCGCTTGTGCTTTCGGCAGTTCTTCAGGGTTCAAACCTTAAAGAAGATACCCGAATCTTTATCATCATGATAATTCTCGGTCTGCTTTCCTGGACAGGTCTTGCGAAAATGGTTCGCGGACAGGTTCTTGCAGAGCGTGAAAAGGAATTCGTAATTGCGGCAAAATCCATGGGTGTTAAGGAAAAGAGAATTGCCTTCAGACATATTCTTCCCAATGTTATTTCGGTAATCCTCGTTTCTCTTACTCTCGATTTTGCAACCTGTATGCTTACAGAGTCCTCGCTCTCTTATCTGGGCTTCGGCGTTCAGCTTCCCCGTCCTACATGGGGTAATATTCTTGACGGATGCCGCGATTCACTTGTTATCCAGAACTACTGGTGGCGTTGGCTCTTCCCGGCGATTTTCCTGTCTCTCGCAGTTATCTGCATTAACATTATCGGCGACTCGCTTCGTGATGTTCTCGATCCCAAATCGGAGGTGGAAAAATAATGCCGCTACTTGAAGTTAAAAATCTACACACTTATTTTAAGACCCGAAACGGTACCGTTAAAGCGGTAAATGATGTTTCTTATTCTATCGAGCGCGGAAAGACCCTCGGAATCGTTGGCGAATCCGGCTCGGGTAAGAGCGTTTCGGCAATGAGTATTCTCCGTCTGCTTGATGCAAACGGATATATCGCGGGCGGCGAGGTCAGCTTTGACGGCAAGGATCTTGTGAATATGTCCACAAATGATATTTACCATATCCGAGGTAACAGAATTTCTGTTATCTTCCAGGAGCCCATGACCAGCCTTAATCCCGTATTCACTGTTAAAAAGCAGCTTTCCGAGCCCTTCATCATCCATCAGAAGCTTTCAAAGAAGGAAGCGGAAAAGAAATGCATTGAAATGCTTCGCGCGGTTCAGATCCCGAACCCCGAGGCTGTTGCAAGGCAGTATCCCCATCAGCTTTCGGGCGGTATGCGCCAGAGAGTTATGATAGCAATGGCACTTGCCTGCAAGCCTGACATTCTTATCGCCGATGAGCCCACAACCGCTCTCGACGTTACCATTCAGGCTCAGATCCTTCGCCTAATGAATGATCTTCAGCGCGAAAACGGAACTGCAATCATGTTTATTACTCACGACCTCGGAGTTATCCACGAAATGGCTGACGATGTTGTCGTAATGTACTGCGGACAGGTTGTTGAGAGAGCTCCCGCAAAGCTGATCTTTGCAGACTGCGAGAAGAGCCATCCCTATACCGAAGGTCTTATGTTCTCTATTCCGAGACTTAATGACGACCGCAAGAAGCTTGATCCCATTCCCGGCGTGGTCCCTCACCCGTTGGATCTTCCTAAGGGATGTAAGTTTGCTCCCCGATGCAAGTACTGCACCCAGAAGTGTATTGACGAAGAGCCTGCACTTGCGCAGGTTTCCGAAAATCAGTGGGTAAGATGCTTCTATCCCGAAAAAGTCGAAAGGAGAAGTGAAGATCATGCAAAAATTACTGTCAATCAAGAATCTTAAGAAATACTTCCCCTTGGCAAAATCGGGAATGTTCCAGAAGGAACAGCTCTATGTAAAGGCTAATGAGGATATCTCCATAGATATCTTTGAGGGTGAGACCTTCGGTCTCGTTGGCGAGTCCGGATGCGGTAAATCCACTCTCGGACGAGTTTTGCTCCAGCTCTATGAGCAGACTGCCGGTAACAGCATGTATTATGGCAGAACCCTTAATGCCGTTGCTCCCTCATATGTTTCAGATACCCTTAAAAACGCTTCGGCTTATATTGCAAAATATCAGAAGGCTGAAGAAAAAGCGCGTCAGCTTACCGAAAAATGCGATAATCTCGGCGATAATGCGACCTTCTTTGATCTTCAGGAGAAGAACCTTGCGCTTGCCGAGGCAAAGACCGCTCTTGATAATGTTGCAAAGATCCTTGGCGGCTTCACAACTAAGGATACTAAGGCAGGCGCGGAGCTTCTGCTTGAGCGTTACGGTTATTCCGTTCGCATGGCGAAGCTGAATGAGAAGATATCGGATAATAAGCTTGAGATCGAGATCCTTGAAAATGACGGAAAGCCCGATGAAGGTCAGAAGAAGCTCCAGAAGCTGAAGGCCGAGATCGTAGCTCTCGAAAACGAAACCAAGTCTCTCGACGGGCAGATTGCCGATTGTGATAAGAAGATAGCAGATCTCAAATCAAAATATGCAGACGATGAGGAATTTGCCCGCTATGAAGCAATGCTTGATGACGGCATCGACCTTTCCCGTCTTAAGATCGAGGAGATGCGTCTGCTCCGCAAGGACCTGCAGATAATCTTCCAGGACCCCTATTCCTCGCTGAATCCCCGTATGACGGTCGGTCAGATCATCGAAGAGGGTCTTATCACCCATAAATTCTTCAAGCCCGGTTCGCCCAAGATGAAGGAATATGTATTTAAGATCATGCAGTCCTGCGGTCTGCAGAACTATATGTATAACCGTTATCCTCACCAGTTTTCGGGCGGTCAGAGACAGAGAATCTGCATTGCGAGAGCGCTGGCGGTCAAACCGAAGTTTGTTGTTTGTGACGAGTGCGTTTCAGCTCTTGACGTTTCCATTCAGTCGCAGATCATCAATCTGCTTCAGGATCTTAAGGAGCAGGAAAAGCTGACCTACCTCTTTATCTCTCATAACCTTTCTGTTGTTCGTTATGTTTCGGACAGAATCGGAGTTATGTATCTGGGTAATATGGTTGAGGTTGCTCCTACAGATGATATCTTCAGCGATCCCAGACATCCTTATACCATTGCCTTACTCAGCTCTATTCCTACAACAGATCCCGAAAGTCTGACAAAGGAAAGGATATTGCTTGAAGGAAATATTCCCAGTCCTATCAAACCTCCGTCCGGCTGTAAGTTCCATACAAGATGCTATATGGCTTGCGATAAGTGCAAAAGAGTTCCTCCTCCGCTGGCTGAGGTCACTCCCGGGCATTTCGTGGCTTGCCATTTCACCGAGCGCAAGGTTGATGAAAACGGAAATTATCTCTTCAAGATACCCGGCAGTGAGGGAACGGAAGAGGCAAAATAATTTTGCTTTATGCGAAAAGGAGGCATGAAAATGTTCTTTTTCAGCAAACGTAAACGTTTGAAAAAATCAACGCCCGAGGAAGATATGGTCTTCAGCGAAGCTATGAGGGAAGAGAAGGTTGGCTTTAAGGACGGACTTGCCATGATAGTATCGGCATTTCTCGTTCTGGTGTTGCCCTGTCTTCTTATCCTCGTTGGCATATGCATCATTGGAATGCTTCTTTTCGGAATTCTTTAATAAGATAGAACAAAAAAACAGTTGCACGCGGTGCAACTGTTTTTTCATTAAATTTCGGCAATATGTACTCTGTGATCCGAGACATATTTTTCGGGGATGATCGCCGAGCGGATATCGGTATCATTTGAAACAAATATATAGTCTATTTTTATTTCGGGAGCATCCGAGGGGAAGGTCAGCATATTTCCTTTGATCTTCACTGCCGTATCCGAGAGACGGTCATATATGGGTATGAGAAGCTCGTTATCGGGAGTCATGTTGAAATCTCCCATGAGGATCTTTTTGCCCTCGGTGCGGTCGAGCTCGCGGCAGATTATCTGCACTGCCGAAAGACGCTCATCGGGATTCAGTCCCATGTGGCAAACAAAAACCGTCATCCTTTCACCGCTCACCTTAAGAACACTTTTAAGCAGGCATCTGTTCTCATAATTTCTATGATAAAGGCGCAAACTCTCATCGGGGCTCGGGATTGGAAATATTTCGCTTTTTTCGATATCAAAACGTGTCAGCAAGGCATTTCCGTAAAGTGATTTTTCATCTCCGATAGCGGGCGCAAAAAAATAATTCATATCGGTAAGAGAGGCAAGGATCTTTGCCTGCGAGGCGCGGTCGGCATTTATGCTTTCGGGCTCGGGGATACCGTCTCCAAGGCCTCTGACCTCGTTAAGCCCCAGGATATCCGGTTTTTCGGCATTAATATAGTCAGCAAAAGCACGGAGATCGATCTTTCGCTCGGGATCTTCAAAGATCGCTCCATGCTGAATGTTAAATGACATTATTTTCATTGATCTTACCTCCGTAATTAGGATTTAATAGGAATATTTTAATCGAAAAATGTCGAATTTACAAGCAACAATATTGCTTCTTTTTAACACAATATTGCTAACTTAGGATCTTATATCGCAGTTTCATATTTATTATGCGTAAGACAGATTCGTTCAGCCTTTCCTCGCTTATTCTCCCGTTTCTTACAGCTTCGAGAACTGCCTCATGTTGCCTTTCGATATCAGAACAGCAAAGCAGATCCGCGCCCGCAAGTATAGCGAGAACAGCCGCCTCGCCGCTTTCTGTAAAATTCTCGATGGCGTCCATAGAAAGATCATCGGTCATTATAATGCCGTGAAAATCCATTTCACTGCGAAGGATCTCCATCACCTTTTCGGAGAGAGAAGCGGGCAGGGAAGGATCGATACTTTCAACGATATTATGCGATACCATCACCGCAGGCGTACCTGCTCTGATACCTGCTTCAAAGGGTATGAGGTCATTTTCTCTTATCGATTCAAGGCTTCTTTTATCATAGGCTATGCCGGTATGAGTGTCTTCGTTATTGCCGTAGCCTGGGAAATGCTTCAGAGCTGAGAGAATACCTTTTTTCTCCATGACCTTAACGACTTCGCTGACATATTCAGCAGTTTCCTTTTTGCCAAGGCCCAGAGCCCGCGAAAATATGAAATCCTCTTCATCTGTGGATATATCCGCAACGGGAGCAAGATTGAAATTCAGCCCAAGATCAAGCAAAAATTCGGATTTTTCCGCGGCATCCGACAGTATTCTTTCAAGTCCGCCTTCTGTATAAAGCTCGGAGGGGGAAGCAAATTTTTCTTCTCGGAAAGAGCTGTAAAGACTTGCTCGGCAAACTGTTCCGCCCTCTTCGTCAACAGCAGTGAGCAATGGGATATTTGCATTTTCGTTATAGTTATCTATCATAGCTCTGAATTTTTCGGGGGAAGAATGCCTGAAATCTCTTGCGAAAAAGATAATTCCGCCTACGTGCCTTTCTTTTATCGTGTCTATGCCTTCATCCTCTGACTGAGGATTGCGGGCAAGGAAAAGCTGACCTACCTTTTCTTCGAGGGTCATTTCGGCAAGTATCTGCTCGGCGGGAGCTATCGGAGAGGTGACAGTGCCCAATGCTGATTCTGTCAATGCCTGTGTTTGAGTGTGTGTATCAATTTCGGTTTCGGGATGGTCTGTTACGATGTCTGAAGTGCTTTCCGTAATCTTTGTCTCTGACTGAGTTTTGCTTTCATTTATGCCGCAGGAAGCGGTCAAAAACAGTGATATTAATAAAATAAAAATTAATCTTTTCACACAATTCTCCTGTAAATTATATTTTAGCATAAATCCTTCACATTCACGTTCATATTGGTTTGATATTTTTCAAAATACATTATGAGCATCGGTTGCCTCCTATCACTCATTATAGTTGCATTATATCATATTTAAGTCGCAAAAGTCAATGCTTTTGCTCATAAAATGTGATAAAATCTGATTGAAACATATAAATTCCGAAACAAGAAGGAGGAAGCAATGCATACGAACGCAAAAAAACTATTCAATTTTATATTATCAATTACTGTTATTGCGCTATTGACAGCTTTTTCTGCATTTGCTGTGGAATATTCCGCAGATGCTGTGCTTTGGGGCGATTGCGGTGAGGGAAGTAACGTTTATTGGGAAATAGTTCCTAATGACGAAGAAGGGAAATATTCTATGAATATTTTCGGAACCGGAGATACTTTTCTCAATCTGAAAGAGGACGGTACCAATGTAGGTTATTCCACTTATAACGAGGCAAAGTGGAAAGATTACATCCCTGATCTCACAAAAGTTTATATCGGTGACAATATTACAACCCTTGGCGATGCATCCTTTGTGCGCAACACTGCCATTCATACAGTTGAGCTTGGAGCGAATGTTAAAGTGTTAAATAAGGCTGCTTTTCAGGGATGCTCAGGTCTTAAAATGATTTACAGGACAGGTAATGTTGGTGTTTGGCGTACATTTGATCTTACAGGCATAAGCAGCTTTGGAATGTATCTTTTTGATGGCTGCAAAGGAGTTAATAATATAATATTGCCTACAGAGGGGTCATATACACTCAAGGCAGAATTCCTCAAAAATAATACAGAACTGCAAAATTTATATATTCCCGCAGCCTGTGGAAAAATTAACAGAAATGCTTTCAGAAATTGCACAGCCCTTAAAGCAGTTTATTTTGAGGGATATACTGAGCTTGATGAGGGCGATATTACTAACAATGCAGGAACATTTTATTCTTATTCTTTTCATAACTGCGGAGTTGCAAGCGATTCCGGCGTAAGTTTTTCGATTTCTGCTTACTCGGGGAGTCCGGCTTATAACTATGCATTAAAAAATAAAAATCATTCTGTTACAAACGGAGACTCCACTGTAAATTGTACCATTGCTTATATCGAACCTACTGTGATCGAGGTCTATGACGGCAGCGAAAGGCTTACCGAAGTTGAGATAGTTGAGGGCTTTACGATCGATCATGAATATGTTGACGGCAATGAAACATACATCTTTTTTGAGGATGATACCTATACTGCTCTTCGCTCAACTCCGGTAAGATCCGGCGATATTATTTACGGTAAAAAGCTTATCGCTTTCCTTGGATATATGGTAAGAATTAAAGATTATCACGGTCTGCGTGCCATATATGAATATGATACCGAGGCTTTTAAAGCTCTTGAAGGGTATTCTGTTCTTGAAGTAGGCGTTCTTGGTGCGCCTTACATTGGAATTGATCCTGTTCTTGATCTGGAGCTTGACCCCGATTTCGATGATGTTAATAAAGCTGTAATTTATAATGGAAATACCCTTGTAGGAAGGCTTGTAGATTTACCCAAGGATGGCATTTCAAGCTTTGCATATACTTCAACGGGGTATGAAGCGGAAGGTATTCTTTCTGCAACCCGCGTGGCGAGTGAGATGATGTTTCGTGCTTATGTTACCCTTCAGAATGAAGAAACAGGCGAAACACGCACATATTATTCTGTTCAGGGCGTAAAGGATCTTACCGATGCCTGCGAAGCAACAAAGGCCGCCGGTGCAGATATTCTCAATGCTGAGGCTATGTCCTTCATTCAAGATCTCATTGATCTCGCCGCAGATTCTGATTATATCTATACCAAGGCAGAGGCTATGGAGCATCTTACCGCTGTTTATAATGATCCCGATCATATCCTTTCCGGTCAGCATATCGGCTATTCAAAAACTATCGTTCGCGATCAGCTAAGTAAAATCTATAAGGCAACGGGCAGGTTCCCGGCGGTTCTCAGCTATGATGTATCCGTGGCATACAGAGATGAAGATTACAGCGAGGAAGCCAATAATTATATTGCCGATGATTTTGCTGAATATGCAAGACAGGGCGGTCTCATTTCCATGTGCGCGCACATGACAAACCCTGATCCTAATCAAACTCCCACAGATCCATACCGCGGAAGGCTTAAGGCTCCGTCACAATGGGAAGAGTTCTTTACAGCGGGCAGTGATATAAACACGAACTTTATGACAGAACTTGAAGCTATTGGAGATTTCCTGCAGCTTCTTGAAAACAGAGGTGTTACGGTATTCTGGAGACCTTATCATGAAGCAAACGGTGCTTATTTCTGGTTCTGCGGAGCAAGTATCTACCCAATAGAGGATTATTCCGAGTATTATTTCAAAAAGCTTTGGATTTTAACATATAATTATCTCGAAAACGAGCGCGGTCTTGATAATCTCATTTGGGTATATTCTCCCCGTCTTGCGGAGGATGGTTCAGATGAATCCCCACACGATGTTATGAAATATTATCCCGGCGATGATTATGTTGATGTTATGGGTATCGACTGGTATACTACAAGGAATATCGAAAACGGAGAAATTCCTGAACTTCTCGACAGTGCTTACGAAACCATATGGGCAAGACTTGCGGGAACTTATACCGGAACAGACTATTATTCCCCGGTAACAAAGCAGATGCCCGTTGTTTATGGTGAGTTTGGTCCCAGTGACGTTCTTACAAATGAAGATCCTACTCTTTCCTATAATGGCGAAAATGCTCTTGAACTTGTTAAACAGGTTGCTGAATCGGGCAGAAATATGGGCTATATCGTATTTTGGAGTAGTTATTCAACCAGATGGCAATCTCTTGATTTGATGTATAAGGCAGACAAATTTATGCAGTCGGAGATCGTTCTTGATCTTGCGGAAGCAAGAACTCTTCTGCTTGATATGCATTACGGCAAATAACAGAAAAGGTACTTAAAAACTGTACTTTATGAAAAAACCTTCAGGATCAAAATCTGATCTTGAAGGTTTTTTATTAATTTTTAACCGCAGAAATCTTGAATTTATATTATTGTTCAACATTGAAATTTTGAGTTTTTAGAGGTTATTTTATAGCTTGGATAACGCGAGAATATTAATAATGGAGCTTTCGGTTTACTTGAAAGCTCCATTATATTTTTAGTTATCCCTCAGAAAAGGTGAATTTATCGCCCACGGGAGGCGTATATGAATGGGTTTTATTCTGCCCGAAGGTAAGGGATTTTGGACAATTCAGCGCATTGTACATCGCCGCAACGCCTGCAGGGGGGCAAAGTGGGTCGCCAAGACCTGCATTGATGGAAACATTGCATGTGATCCTTGCGGCAAAGCTTGCAGAATCGAAATATCCAAGTCCTTCAGCAAAATCCGGACGGAAGGAACTCTTGATCTTCTTGCCGTCGGTGTAACCTCCAATGTCACAAAGCCACGGAACACCTGCGCTGATCGAATCGATATCCTTATCCAGAGCAGCAAGGGCAATTACCTGAAAACCGCCCTGACTTGAGCCTGAAAGAGTTATGGTATTACCGTCCCAAAGTCCGTTGCCATCTTCACCGAAATATTCCTTCATAAATCTGAGTGCTTGAAGATCGCGCAGGATCATATATCGGAAATAAACATTTTTCGGATCAGAATTCTCATCGACAGACCAGCCATGATTTTTAAGAACTCCGTTTTGAAGCTCGCTGTAATAAGACTTTTCCTGTCCTATCTCAATACTGTGACCGCAAACCGAGAAGGATATTTGGCTGCCGCTGTAGGAGGGAGAAGGAGAGTTTACGCCGTATCCTTGGAAGGATGCTTTGATATCAAGTGACTTCGGAGAAGCGTTTTCGGGATATGTGAGGTACCCCGAAACATAGGTCTCTCCCGTCCATTTATCGTTGCCGGCACAGGCTATCTTCATCTTATATGCCTTGTAGCCCGATTTGCCCTCGATCTCTTCCATTTCAATTATCTCAGGCTCAACCGCCATCATTTCAGCGATAGCTTCTGCCCAATATTCGTCAAAGTCCGCAGGCTCTTCCTTTGTGATAGTCAAAAGCTCGGGATGAACACCTGCCGCACCGGAGAAGCGAACATCTCCGTCGATCTCATTTCCGTCAGCGCCTATAGCTTCGACCGTAACCATAACAAAGCCGTTGGTTTCGAGGGTCGTTTTAAGCGTCAGCATTCCGTTTATACCGGGTTCGCTGCCTGAGCTTTCCTTTCCGTCATCGCCTTTCATAGTCCAGTCGAATCGGGCACAGGAAGCGAGCTCGCCGCCGGCGAAAAGTGAAATCGTAAATTCTATCTCTTCGCCTATCTCATAGCTGAGAGCATCCTTGTTTGTCTGTCCGATGAAATAGCGTTCGTCATTCTCGGTGAATTTCTCAAATGCGGTAGGATAAGCTCCTGAATGTGAAAGGTCAAGCTCATATATCTCGCCGGGAACATTCATTTTTTCAACTGCATTTTCAAAGCAGCTTACCGAATAATAAAGTCCTGTTGCGGTATCCGATTGCAGATGAATGTTGCCGTCATTCAAAACCTTTGCCATATAGTAGCCGTTTTCAAGAGAATCATCGGCAACGAGCTCGATATATTTGCCTTCCTTTGAATTTGTTATATCAAGCTCTATTCCTATCGCGGCAAAAAGCGCGGCATTTACTCTTTCAACAAGTGACTGGGGAGCTCCATCGTAATAGATCTTAAACTCGCCGATGTCGCTTCCGCCAACCAAAATTTGAGGAGCAATATATGTATAGACATATTCTGTGCCATAGATAAATGACATCACACCGTCACTGATATAATTATCCGTAAAATATCTGACAGCTTCTGCAGTGGCATCATCCGAGCCGCCGATTATGATCAGCTTATTATCCTTAAAGGAAATTCGGAAATCCTTTCCGCCGAGTCCTTCAAGAGCTTCACCGCTTTGGGAGCGGTTCGTTTCTCCTATGAGGATCTCAAGATCGATCTTTGTGCCATAGTCTGTTTTGATCTCGGGCAAATTGCCTGTTATCTTCATTATTGACTTGCAAAGGCTTGAAGCGGCTTCGGTTACGGTCTTTTCGCAGGTGTCGGGGCGGACGACGGTAAAGTCACAGCCCTTGCTGCTTGCAATTATTGTGTTTTCTCCGTTACTAAAGCTCACAGAAACATTTTGCTCAGGAGTGCCGTTTTCCGCTGCATTCCCCGCCGTATCCTTCTGGCATGAAGACAAAAGAACGGCAAAGCAGATCAGAAGAGAAATAAACAGTATTTTAAGGTTTTTCATGACATGTCCTTTCTGTAGATAATTATACATATATTATATAAATTTATTTCGTGAAATAAATGCATTTTATATGTTAAAGCATTAAAAAATTCACTTAAAAATTCAGCCGTATAAAATCATTTTTTCTTAGATGAGGCGGCAGAACGGTATTCGAGAGGGGTCTTTCCGTTGGCAAGCCTGAAGGTCCTTATAAAATAAGAGACAGAATGGAACCCCGACTGAACGCTGATATCAGCCACGGGCAGATCAGAGCTTACCAGCAGATTGGTGGCATAATTGAGCCTGAGACGCTGTACATAATCGGTAAAGGAAACTCCCGTTTCTCTTCTGAAAAGCTCGCCAATATAATTGGGAGTGAGATGGATCTCCTTTGCCAGCGCGGAAAGACTGACGGATTCTCTGAAATGAATTCTGAGATAACTGACGATATAGCGGACATTGCTGTCTCGCTTCGGTGCTTGACGCAAATTTTCGGGAATATTTCTTGTAAGAGCGCGCCAGAAGGTGAGGAAGATCTTTTCAAAAAGGGTTCTTATCATAAACTCCTTCATGGGCTTATCCGAATTATATTCCTCGGTAAGCGCCTTGAAATCTCGGTAAAGAATGTCATAGTCTTCTCCCGTTACCACCGTTGACATCGGTGCGCTGTATTCGCTCATCAGCTTTATAAGCTCGCCCGAGAGGGCATATTCGTTAAAATTGACATTGAA
>JAFTXK010000121.1 GCA_017461635.1 Clostridia bacterium
ATTTTGAATTTTTAGAGGTTGCCTATTATTTATCAAATATAAAATTTAAAAATATTCGGCTGTCGCCGCCGTTATGCTCCCATATGCATTTGATTTTCATAACTCACCTAAAAGCGATCTGCTCATTTCGAGGAAATGAGCAGACATAAAATTAATAATATTTACTGCGTTTTTTCTTGACGATAAAGGAGGATATTCCCCAGACCAGAAGCAGAAGGATGATGAGAATACATCCAACATATACCCATGCGCCCAGATTGCTGTCTATCTTCAGCTCCTCCCAAAGACCGTTGACCATATTAAGAGTCTCTGTGGGAAGATTCTTATAGCAGTTTTTATCGTACTCGGTCTTAAAATCGAAATTTTCGGGATAAAGCACTGCCATCCAGTCCTCGCCCATATATTCGATATATTCTTCACTGCCCGTTACGAGAGTATTTGGGCAGGCATAGCAGATATATTCCGCATTGGCAATAGCCACCTCGGCCGAAAGCATAAAGTTGATATATTCCTCGGCAAGCTCCTTATTCCTTGAACCCTTTGGAACGCACATTGCGTCAACAAATATGTTCGTACCCTCCTCGGGATAATAGAACGCAAGATCCTCATTGTTTTCGGACATGGTAAGATAGTCTCCTGCGTAGTAAGAAGCGATCGCCGCCTCACCCGATTCCATCTTATTGAATATCTCGTCCATTACATAGCTCTGAACAAGGGGCTTCTGCTCTGAAAGAGCCTCCAGTGCCTTTCGCCATTCGGTCTCATCTGTGGTATTAACATCGATTCCGAGACGGTACATTGCAGTACCAAATGCATCACGGGAGTTATTATACTGAAGTATATCTCCCTTGTATTTTTCATTCCAAAGAAGATCCCATGTGCCTATATCCTCTTCATCTACACGGGCAGAATTATAGATAACTCCTACCATACCGTAGGTATAAGGCACAGTATATTCATTTGTTGGATCATAATAAGGATCGTGGAATTCCTCAGAAATATACTGATAGTTTGGAATATTACCGTAATTCAGCTTTTCAAGCATGCCCTCGTCAAGCAGGCGCTTGATCATATAATCCGAAGGAATAACAACATCATAACCGGTCGCACCGCTCTTCAGCTTTGCATACATATCTTCGTTTGAGGCGTAAGTGGTGTAATTCACCTTAATACCCGTAGCTTCGGTGAAAGCCGCGTTAACATCAAGGGAGTCCTCGGAGCCGTCCGAGATATATTCGCCCCAGTTATAAACATTTATCGTGCCTCTGTATTCTGCGGTATCCTCTTCTCCTCCGTCCTCAGCATCGCCGCAAGCGGCAAAGGACATGAGCGAAAGAACGATTATAAGGCACGCCATAAGAACCGAAAAAAATCTTTTCAAAGTTTGTTTCTGCTCCTTAAAGTAACTTATTTCTTTTTTGTTTTCTTCTCCGCCTTTGCGCTGGTGACGTTCGAGAGAATGAGCAGAAGCAGAACGGCAATGAAGATAAGTGTTGAAAGCGCATACATATCGGGAGTAACGCGCTTCTTTGTCATTGAGTAGATCCTTATCGGAAGTGTCTCAAAGCCGCTTCCGATGGTGAAATAGCTGATAATAAAATCATCAAGCGAAAGTGTGAACGCCATGATAAGTCCGGAAAGAACACCCGGCATTATGGCAGGAAGCTCGACCTTGAAAAAAGCCTTCATTGGTGTACAGCCAAGATCCATTGCCGCCTCGGGAAGCTGATGGTCAAGCTGTCTTATCTTCGGGAGCACCGAAAGGATAACATAAGGCAGATTGAAGGTGATATGAGCTATCAGAAGGGTTGCAAAGCTAAGATTGTTATCAAGCTTCAAAAGTCCTCCCACGAAAACGAAGAGAAGCATCATCGAAATACCCGTAACGATATCGGGATTCATCATTGGGATATTCGTTGCGCTGATGACAGCCCCCTTAACATACTGATTCTTCATTCTGTCTATGCCGACCGCCGCCGCAGTTCCGATAACGGTTGCGATAACGGAGGATGTGACAGCCAATATCAGCGTGTTTTTAAGAGCCGCAAGGGTTGCACTGTCTCTGAAGAGCTCCTCATACCAATGAAGTGAAAATCCTGTAAAAACGCCCGTCGAATTGGATGAATTAAAGGAAAAGAGCACGAGGATAGCGATAGGCGCATAGAGAAAAACGAAAACAAGAGTGGTATAAAATTTAGATAAAGTCTTCATACTACCATACCTCCTCCGTCCTCATCCGAGAATTTGTTCATGACCGCCATGGAGATAAGGATAAGCACCATGAGGATAAGAGAGATCGCCGCGCCGAGATTATAGTTATATGCTGTCTGGAACTGGCGCTCAATGGTATCGCCGATAAGGTCAAAGTTACCGCCGCCCAGCTTCTGCGAAATATAGAAGGTACTGATAGAGGGAACGAAAACCATGGTAACACCCGAAACAACGCCCGAAATGCTGAGAGGGAATATAACCTTTGTCATAACTCCGAAATTGTTGCAGCCGAGGTCATGAGCAGCCTCAACAAGACGTCGGTCTATCTTCACCATGACCGAATAAATGGGCAGGATCATATAAGGAAGAAAATTATAGACCATACCGAGAACTACCGCACCGCTGGTGTTGATCATATGCAGAGGTTCAAGACCGATCCTTGTGAGAAGCTGATTTATAAAGCCCGTGTCCTCAAGAATAGACATCCATGAGTATGTACGGATAAGAAAGTTCATCCACATGGGAAGCATCACCAGCATTATCATGATCTTCTGAGAGCTTGCCTTGCTTCTTGAAATGGCATAAGCCATAGGATAAGCGATAAGAAGGCAGATAAATGTGGCAATGATCGCAAGGCTGATAGAACGGAAGAAGATTATCATATAATCCGGCTCAACAGCCTTGAGGATATTATCAAATGTAAATGCGCCATCGCTGTCTGTAAAAGCATAGTAAGCAACGAAGATCAGCGGAGCGACTATGAAAAGCACCGTCCACACCATATGCGGTGCGGCAAGGCATTTCTGGAGAAAGGATCTATTCTTCATTCCTTACTCCTCCTCTGTATTCACCGAGAGCTCATCGAGCTCATCGCTGAAGGAAGAATAATCTCCGAACTGATCCGAATATTTGGACTTTTTCATAACGTGAATAGCATCCGGCTCGATATATAGACCTATATGCTCGTCCTGCGCAACAAAATCCGTTGTCTGGATCATCCACTTAAAGCCGCCGATATCAACAATGATCTCATAATGAACGCCCTTAAATGTAACGCTGGTGACAACCCCCGAAAGCATTCCCTTCTCTACGGGAACAACGTCAACGTCCTCGGGACGCACAACGATATCAACAGCCTCGCCCTTTTCAAATCCCTTATCGAGACAGTCAAAGGTCTGATTTGAGAATTTCGCCTTAAAATCCTCCAGCATAATGCCGTCAAGAATGTTACTCTCGCCGATAAAGTCCGCAACAAATGCGTTTATAGGCTCGTTATATATATCTGTCGGTGTTCCGATCTGCTGGATAACGCCCTCGTTCATGACGACGATAACATCCGACATATAGAGGGCTTCCTCCTGATCGTGAGTAACATATATAAATGTGATACCCGTCTGCATCTGAATATTTTTCAGCTCATTCTGCATGTCCTTGCGGAGCTTAAGATCAAGAGCGCCGAGAGGCTCGTCCAGAAGGAGTACGCGCGGACGGTTTATAAGCGCGCGCGCAATGGCAACTCTCTGCTGCTG
>JAFTXK010000122.1 GCA_017461635.1 Clostridia bacterium
ATTTCCGCAGAAAAAGACCCTTTCACCGTCCGTTCCGGAAGCACCGCCGATAAAGCCATGATCATATCCGTCAAGAAGAATTCCGTCCTCTGAAATATCAAGCACATCAATACCGCCAAGCTTCGCGGCTTTCGATATTGAAGGATCAGCAGTTATCAAGGCATTTTCCGCCACCGTACATACCGAGCATTTGGCATATCCCTGCTTTACATCGATCAATTCCATATTTCGGCCCTGAGCATAGGACATAACAGACCGTGAGATATAAGCAAGTCTGCCGATAAGCTTTTCCCCTACTACTGCTGCATTAAGAAGAATATCACGGGGATAATCGCGCTCAGCTTTCTCCTCTATCGCAAGGATATTAAATTCCAAGCAGCCGAGCTCATCCTCGGCAATGGAGAGATAATCCTTATGGGTGAATAAAATTCTTTGCTCGGGGCAAGGGAAAATAAGCATATCGGGATGGGCTGAAACAGGCTCTGCAAGAGCCTCAAAGGATGGAAGAAGCAACAACCTGTCAGAGTATTTTTCAAGCTCCTTCAATGCTTTTTTCGGCATTCTATGATCACAAATCGCAGTTTTCATAATATTTATTTCCTAAATCAAAAATTCATCCAAAAGAAAAATATGGCAAACCCTAAGGTCTGCCATAATTTTCTATTCGCTTAGGCGCGAGTAACCTTACCCGAACGCAGGCAGTTTGAACATACGCAAACTGTCTTGTGAGTACCGTTAACAACCGCCTTAACCTTACGAATATTGGGCTTCCAAGTTCTGTTTGTTTTACGGTTGGAATGGGAAACATTATGTCCGAAAACAACGCCCTTTCCGCAAACGCTGCACTTTGCCATGCTTGACACCTCCTCGAAGTACCCTTTTGGGGCACAACTTATATTGAAATTATTATTTTTTACGCTATAACATCGACTATTATACCATGTTACTCCGAAAAATGCAAGAGTTTTTTTGAAAAAAACAGATTTTTTTCAAAAAAACCGAGAAAACCGCTTTTTTTGCCTGTCTTTTGTGCAATTTATCATATTCCGGGGAGCTCTTCCCCATCATCCGATATTCCGATTGCACCTATCCTCTCCGTCAGAACACCTTCCGAGGGAATAAGCTCTGCTCTTGTCAGCACCAAAAATGAACCGACAGCCGTCTTTCCTCTTTTGCTTTGCTCCGCCCCCGCCAAGCTTTCTTCTCCGCTGAAGCCCTCGGTATCGAGAGCGCAGGCTCGAATGGCATGACCGCCTGAAATCAGCTCGGTCATATAGGAAAAGGTTCTTCTTATATTCTCAAAGCAAAGCTTATCATTCTTTGTTTCGGGCGAAACCAGCCAGAGTGCTCCCTCGCCAAAGCCGCCCGTAGCTTTTTTCTGCGCCAGCGAAAGGCTCCTGCTCTCGGGCTTAGCTATATCTGCCAAGATCGCAAGCTCGCTTTCCCTTGCGGAAAGGCAAAGCTCAGTCTCTGCTCTGTATATTCCGAGAATATGAGCTGTCAAAAGCGAAGGATCGGAATTTAAAGGATATCTTATAACATTTTTCAGCTTAATATCCTCAATAGAAGCCCCTGCCGCTATCGCGCCCGCCGCCGAGCAGACTACCTGCGCAATTCCGTTTTCATAGGGCGAGGACATGTCGCTCGCGGCACATATCAAAGAAATATCATCTCTTCCGCCATCATGGCTTACCGCCGCCTCAAAATCATCATTTCTCGGCTTCATGCTTATCATTTCAAAACGGCAGTCAGCTTTTCCGTCGATAAGCTCCTTACCTATGCTGACATTTACCGCCTCTACGGGCTTTATATCGGTTATACCCCTAATGAAAGAAGCATGGATAACGCTCTCAAAAACAGGATTTTTAAAGATCAGATCGCCCTTTTTCAGCTTTCTCCCCGCGCGTCTCATGCGAAGAGAGAGAAGATTTCCCATATAGACGATATCCTTCTCAAAGGAATCGGGGCAGAGCAACAGCAGATCTCCCTCTCCAAAGGCTGCAAGCTCAGGGATGGAGAAAGGAACTGCGATCTCGGCATGATTGGTATCTGCGGCGATCTCTTCTATAATATTATTACGGACTATGCGCGCAGAGAATTTGATTTTTTCTTTGCGAAGAGCATCGAGAAATTCCGAAAGCTCCTCATGCTTTTCGATCTGGATATATATGCCCTCTTTTATGCTGATCTTTCTCGGAGCACTTGCAAGAGCAAAATCCAGCGATCCCGCAAAATAATCCTTCACCTCCTCAGAGCCTGCGGCTTTTGCCATAAGCGCGGCATTTTTCTCACCGCAAAAGGATACCGAAAGCCCTTCAAAATATCTTTCAGGCATAATGCTTCCGATATATGCACCGGAAACTCCAAGCATTTTATCGAAGCTCACAGGTCCGCTTCTTTTAGGTTCAAGAGCAGAAAGCTTACGCATCATATCCTCAAAGGTATCTCTTATATCCTCGCTGTCTGTGGATAATTCCATCAGATCTAAGCGGCGTGTTCTTAACCCTCTCTGCCTCGCATTCCACATCAGAATATCCAGCATAATAAGCTCACCCACATCGGGCTCGCGCCTTTCCGCCATTCGGTAATGATTCTGAATATATGAAAGCGACTGTAAAGGCATGGTGAGCCCCAGATCGCTTCTGATAAGCTCCAAATATTCTGTGGGCGCAACCCCAAAGCCTGTGACCTTGCCCATTCTCTGCGGATAATCCGCGGCTGTTCTCATCTGCATTTTCTCAGTTCCTTTCGATTATTTCACCAAGGCAGACCTCGGGCTCGGCGCCCGTAATTCTAACTGTCATCAGCTCTGCATGGAGCTGTCTTTCGCTCTCAACCGAAATCGGTACAAAGGATGCCGTATGTCCAAAGGCTTTGCCGCCTTCGCAGGTCTCAAAAAGAACCTCTGTTTCTGAATTTTCTTCGGCAAATTTTTTCAGAGCCTTTGCGGTCAGCTCCCTGCCAAGAGCGATGAGCGCGGAACTGCGTTCCTTTTTAATATTTTCGGGTATCTGCCCGGGCATCGATGCCGCAGGAGTTCCCGAACGCTTCGAATATGCGAAAACATGCATATCCAGAAATTCGGCACGTCTTGCAAAATCCATCGTCTGCTCAAAATCCTCGTCTGTCTCGGTCGGGAATCCCACTATAAAATCGGTGGTGAGCATAACGTCCTTCATATGTGCTCTGAGGTTCTCGATATTCCTCAGAGCCATAGTGCGGTTATATTTTCTGCGCATAAGACCGAGAATTCTATCGCTTCCGCTCTGCATTGAGAGATGAAAATGAGGCGCGAGACAACGGATCTTTGATATTCTTTCAACAAAATCCTCACGCATTACCGAGGGATCGATAGATCCGATGCGAATGCGTCCGATGCCTTCGATCTTATCGATCTCCGAAAGCAGATCGGCAATGTCGATCCTTCCGAGATCACGGCCGTAGGATGCCGTCTCAATACCTGTAAGCACTATCTCTCGGCATCCGTTTTCGGTAAGTCTGCGGACCTCGCATAGAACTTCCTCCATCGGCTTTGAGCGTATCGGCCCTCTTGCATCGGGGATCGCGCAATAGGAACAGCGGTTCTCGCATCCGTCCTCTATCTTAAGATAAGCCCTCGTGCGCTCGAATCTCTTTATCGTCATAGGCTCAAAGGAAGCATTCGTAAGCTCGGGAATATTCACTATGGGTCTTTCATTTTTTTTGCCGCCCTCGGTAAGCATTACCGCCATATCAACAACACTTGTTTTATTTGACGAGCCGCAGATATAATCCACTCCCGCAATGGACATTGCCTGCTCGCCGCGGCTCTGCGCCATACAGCCCGTAACAAGGATATAAGCATCGGGATTTGACGAGATGGCGCGGCGGATGAACTGCCTTGCCTTTCTGTCGCTCTCGGCAGTTACCGTACAGGTATTGATAATATAAACATCGCTCTTCACAGAAGGCGAACAGATCTCAAAGCCCTTACCTTCAAGCAGCTCTGCAATGGCCTCGCTCTCATATTGATTGACCTTACAGCCAAGAGTATAGATACATGCGGTTTTCTTCATGCTTTTACCTTTGCTTTCATAATTATCTTTATAAATTGTATCACTATAAAACCAATATGTAAAGAACTATTTTGTAAACCTTTCGATTTTTTTCGAAATTATTTGTGATTTGCACTTGAAAAATGCTCCTCAATGGGGTATAATGTTGTCAGAAGATATCCTTAATGACAAAATAAAGGAGAATTAAAATGAGCGAACTTCATGTTGTTGATCATCCCCTTATAACTCACAAATTATCCATCATGCGTAACCGCAAGACGGGCTCAAAGGATTTCCGCGAGCTTCTTGACGAGATCGCAATGCTCATGGGATATGAGGTCACACGCGACCTTCCCCTTGAGGACGTTACCATCGAAACTCCTATCACGAAAATGACGGCAAAGATGATTTCCGGCAAAAAGCTTGCCATCGTGCCGATCCTTCGTGCAGGTCTCGGAATGGTTGACGGTCTGCTTCGTCTCGTTCCCGTTGCAAAGGTCGGTCATATCGGTCTTTACCGCGATCCGAATACCCATCTGCCAGTTGAATATTACTGCAAGCTGCCTTTTGATATAGAAGACAGGATAACCATCCTCGTTGACCCCATGCTGGCAACAGGCGGTTCTGCCTCCGATGCGCTTACACTGCTTAAGAACAAGGGCGTTAAAAATATCAGAATGATGTGCCTTGTTGCCGCTCCCGAGGGTGTAGCGAAATTGCAGGCAGATCATCCCGATGTTGATATCTACACCGCAGGTCTCGATGAGCGCCTTAACGAGCATGCATATATCGTTCCCGGTCTCGGTGACGCAGGCGACAGAATTTTCGGAACAAAATGATGTTATATAAGAGCTGCCGCGCCCAGCGCGGCAACTCTTTTTTGGAGGATCATGCGAAGCATAACTATCAAGAAAAACGATGCGGGGCAAAGGCTTGACAAATTTCTTACAAAAGCCGTTAAGGGTCTGCCTGTATCGCTTATGTATAAGTTTATCAGAACCAAGAAGATCAAGGTCAACCGAAAGCGAACCGAGCAGAAGTATATTCTCGCCGAGGGAGATATTGTCGATCTTTTCATACGGGAGGAATTTTTTGATTCCCCCGAAAAGGACGGCGGAGCTATCGAACGAATTGAACCCAAAATAACCGTAGTTTATGAGGATGAAAACATACTGCTGGTAAATAAGCGCCCCGGAGTTGTAGTCCATGAGGACAGCGAGGCTAAGGATAATACTCTGATAATGCATATAAAAGCTTATCTCTACCGCAAAGGCGAATATGCCCCCGGCGAAGAGCAATCTTTCGCACCCGCGCTCTGCAATCGCATTGACAGAAACACGGGCGGAATAGTCCTTGCGGCAAAAAACGCGGCGGCTCTCAGAATAATGAACGAAAAAATCAAGAATAATGAAATAAGCAAATTCTATCTTTGCGCCGTTCACGGAATTCCGCAGAAGAAACAGCAGACTCTGCGCGGATATCTCATAAAGGACAGTGCCTCTAATACCGTAAAGGTCTATGATAAAAAGGTAGGCGCGGCAAAGGAGATCATCACAAAATACAGAGTTATCGCGGAAAAGAAGGGCTCATCGCTTCTTGAGGTAGAGCTCGTAACGGGAAGAACCCATCAGATTCGCGCCCATATGGCACATATCGGGCATCCGCTTCTGGGCGACGGCAAATATGGAATAAATAAAAATGACCGCGAAAAGGGCTATAAATATCAAGCGCTTTATGCCTACCGTCTCCGTTTTGATTTTTTGGATTCCGAAGGAGAGCTTGGCTATCTCCGCGGCAAAGAGGTAGAGCTTGATAAAAACGAGATCTGGTTTATTGAGGATTTTATGTGATCGGTATTTTTTTGATATCAAGAAGGAAAGGAGCACTGCATGAGAAAGAGAATTCTTATGTTTATCTGCGGAATTTTGGCTTCTTTGCCCATCGTTTTTCCGAAGATAGGATTTCTTCAGTGGGTACTGCTGATCCCATTTGCTCTTCTATGTCTTTCTGAAGGCGACAGCAACGGCAAAAAGCATTTTAGGCAGGAATACACATGCGGTTTTCTCTTCTTCTTCGGCTATTATCTTGTCTGCTATTCGTGGTTTCTCAGCATGTATCCTCTTTCGGTCACCGGGATGCCGAAAATAGCGGCTCTCGGAATCGTTCTTCTTGCCTGGGTGGGAATTCCCCTCTTCCAGTCGCTTGGATTTGCGCTGATATTTCCTCTTATCCGCTATGCATTTCGCCGCGGACTTCCAAAATGGCTGCTTCCGATCTTTTCGGGCGCGCTTTGGAGCATAGGAGAATGGGTACAAAACTTTTTCTGGTTCGGTCTGCCCTGGGTGAAGCTTGCTCTCGGTCAGGTGGATATAAATGAGCTTTACCGCTCCGCAAATCTCTTCGGCTCTTATTTTGTAACCTTCCTTATCGTTTCGGTAAATTTCTATCTTGCTGTTTCCTTTAAGGAAACGGTAAAAAAAAGAAAATGCGCGATGGCGGTCACATCTCTGATAATTTTTCTTGCAAACGCGCTTTACGGTATTATAGACCTTCATATCGCTTCCGAAAAGAGCTATGACACCGTCCGGATCTCAGCCTTTCAAGGCAATATTTCAACCCAGGAAAAATGGAGCTCCTATATGCTGGACCGCTCCTTTGAAATATATGAAAGGCTAGCCGAAGAAGCATCAGAAGCAGGAGCGGATTATGCGATCCTGCCCGAAACGGTTATTCCCTATGTTACCGAGGATTTTTCGGATATCGATTCTTCCCTTCGTGATATCGCTTGGAAGAATAATATCACCCTTATGGTGGGCACCTTCGGCAAGGTCGGAGACGGCACGGGAAATATTATCAGAGTTTATGAGCCGATGCGCGAGGGCGTCAACGTATATACCAAGCAAAAGCCCGTGCCCTTCGGTGAATATGTCCCGATGCGCGATTTAATTATGACAGTTCTGCCCGTCCTCGGAGAAATAAACATGCTTGACCGTTCTCTTATTCCGGGTGAGGACAGCACTGTTTGGCAAAGTGATGACGCAACCTTTGGTTATCTTATCTGCTTTGATTCGATCTATGACTATGCCGCAAGAAAAAGCGTAAAAAACGGTGCTGATCTGCTCCTTATCTCAACAAACGATTCCTGGTTCGGCGATTCTGCAGGAACAAGGATGCATTCTTCTCAGGCAAAGCTCAGAGCGGTTGAGAACGGAAGAAGCGTTGTCCGCGCGGCAAATACGGGAATCTCCTCTATCATTACCCCTCTCGGCGAAATTGTTGCTCTTATCCCCGTAGGTGAGGAAGGGCAGATCACAGCCGATGTGCCGATCACAAATGATCTGACGCTTTATACCCGAATCGGAAATCTTTTCGTTTATATTTGTATAGTTTTTAAAGTAATTAGCTTTATATCCATAAAATTTCGGAACAAAATCACCGTCCGTTCGTCTTAAAGGATGAAAGGACGGTGATTTTTATGACCGCAAAAAGAATAATATCATTTTTGCTCGCCTCTCTCATGCTCGTGCTCTGCTCTTGTGCGAACACCCCGCCGGATCAGTCTATGGGCGGATGGGATACCGATCCCAATCCCATTGGCGGTTCTCAAAGCTCTCTTCTTCTCTCCGAGCTTTCGCTTATCGAGGAAAAAGGCACGGAAGCAAGCTCTGAATTTTCCGAAGCCATCGGCAGAAGCGCATTTAACTATTTCAGCGCGTCGATAGAGGACGGAAAAGCGAAGGAAAACATTCTGATCTCTCCCCTTTCCATATATATCGCTCTTGCTATGACGGCATGCGGTGCGGAAGGTGATACGCTTTCACAGATGCAGAGCGTTCTCGGCGACCTCTCCATCAGAGATGCAGCTCATTATATTTATTCACTCTGCGAGGATATCACCTATAACAGAAATATTACTCTAAACCTCGCAAATTCGATCTGGGTTAATGATAATGATAACATGATAAATGTTAATGAAGCCTTTCTCGATGTTACAAAAGAATATTTTTCCGCCGACACCTTTATGGCAGAATTCGATGAAAGCACCTTGAAGGACATAAACGGATGGATAGAAGAAAACACCGATGGTATGATCAAGGAAATGCTGGATAAGATACCTGAAGATGCTGTAATGTACCTGATAAATGCCCTTGTTTTCGAGGCTGACTGGAAGGATACCTATGAGACCACTCAGATAAGAGAAGGTCAGTTCACCTCCTATGACGGTAAAAAAATAACGACCGAGCTTATGTACGGAAGCGAGGATTATTATCTGAAGGATGATAGCGCTCAGGGCTTTATCAAGCCTTATGCCGACAGCAGATATGCATTTGCCGCCTTGCTCCCCGATGAAGACACAGATGTTTATGAATATGCCAAGTCTCTCACCGGCGAACGCTTTGCAAATATCCTTGACGCAAAAGAAAAAGCGATAGTTCAGACAGCAATGCCGCAGTTCAGCTATGAATATGACGATTCCCTTGTAAATGAGCTGCAGGAGCTGGGCATGACCGATGCTTTTGATTCCGCGAGAGCAGATCTCAGCGGTCTCGGAACATCGCCTCAGGGCAATATCTATATTTCAAGAATTCTGCATAAGACCTTTATCGAGGTCAGTCCAAAAGGAACAAAAGCGGGCGCGGCAACTATAGTGGAAGCAGTCTGCGAGAGCGCAATGGAGATCATAGACGCTAAGCGATATCAGGTCTACCTCGACCGCCCCTTCGTTTATGCCATAGTCGATCTTGAAACAGGCACACCGCTGTTTCTCGGCATCCTCGCAAGCCTTGAAGAATAAGCAGGATAACTGATCACCAATAAAAAACGGCCCCAAAAAGATCTTCTGCTGTAAACAATAATTTAGCGAACAATCGAAGATGTTTATCTTGTAGGGGACG
>JAFTXK010000123.1 GCA_017461635.1 Clostridia bacterium
TACCGATTTAACTCGGAAATAAAAAGCGGTATGGCGCATTACACACCATACCGCTATGTAAATTAAATTATTTAAGCTTAGCTTCGGTAAAGATATTGTTGCCGAAATAGTCGACATCAACACCCTTAACACCGGACATAAGAACTGCCTTCTGAGTGAATACGATAGGACAAACGGGAAGATCTTCCATCAGCATCTTTTCGGCATCATGGAGAATGGAAGCTCTCTTAGAAACATTCTTTTCTGCGAAAGCGGAGTTGATAAGCGCATTATATTCTTCGCTCTGATAACCTGTGATATTGACTGCATCCTCGTAAGAATCAACAGAGAAGGTCATGTTGCGTCCTGAATAGCCGGAGGCATAGGGTGCAAGCATGGAGAAGGCATCTGTATCAAGAGCGCTGATGTCGGCAAGAATAACATCAAAGGTGCCGTTCTTAAGCGCAGCATGATAATCATCATTTACAAACTCCTTTGTGGGAGCTGTTTCCTCGGGAAGAATAACATCAGTTGCGCTGGTACCGAGCTTAACGATATTAACAGTAAATCCGAGAGATTCCCAAGCTGACTTGAGCATTTCGGCAACGGCTGCATGAACCTCATTATCGGCAACTGAAAGTGTAAATTCACCGCTGAAAGAGCCGGATGCCTGAGCTGTTGTTTCAAGATAATCGCCTCCAACACTGCGGAAGCTCTTGTTTGCCTTCTTAGCTTCAAAAACGCCATCGGGAACGAGAGCGGCAGCGGCTTCTGCAAATACAAGCTTATCCGCAACAGCCTCGCGGTCTATTGCAGCTGAAAGTGCCTTGCGTGTATTAACATCAGCAAAAAGCTCGTTATTCAAATTGAAATAGCAGGAAAGGGTAGAAAGAGCATTATAAACCTTAGCTTCATCTTTGTATTCGGCGCGGCTGTCAAGAGCAATATTGCCGACATAAGAGATTTCGCCGTTTTCGTATGCAGCAAGCTGATCTGCTGCGCTCTTGGTATAATCAACAACTATTCTGTAAGGAGTTACATACTTCTTGATACTATCCTTTTCTCTGTCGCGCAGATAGTAAGAGTTTCTCTCAAGAGTGAGAGAAGATCCGTAAACAACCTCACGAAGGATGAAGGGACCGCTGCAAACCATAGTAGAAGGACGCTTAGCCCAGCTTTCATTGTCGTCAACAGCTGTTTCGCGGAGAGGAACAAGGCAAGGACTTGCAAGATTATAAAGGAAATCCTTAAAATCAATAGGCGCTTCGAAGTCTATCTGCAGAGTGCTGTTATCGATAGCGTAAACTCCGATATCGTCAACAGAGCAGTTGCCGTTTTTAGCATCGTATGCGTTTCTGATCTCATAGAGAAGAGCGGCAGCATCAGAGACTGTTGTAGGATCAAGCAGACGCTTCCAAGCAAAAAGAATATCCTTTGCGCTGACAGCGGTACCGTCAGACCAATATGTTTCTTTCAGCTCGATAGTGATGCGGTAGATACCCTGATCATCATCGTCCTCGATCTCATATTTTTTTACGAGATCCTTCTGAAGCTTTCCGTTGTCATCGACATAGAAAAGGCCGGCAAACATAAGTCTTGTAAGCTGAAGAGCTTCATTTGAGCGGTATGCATAAGCGGGGTCAAAATCATAAACCTCATTTTCAAGGTACATATTGATAGTTTCTCCCACATCCTCATTTGGGTCATAAGAAGAGCAACTTGCGAGAACAGGTACGACCATAAGGATGCAAAGAATCATTGCTAACATTCGTTTAATCATAATATTGGAAATCCTCCCGTGAATAGAAAAAATGTTGTAAGCACAAAATATGTGTTACAAGATATTATAACATTAAATTGTTACATAATCAATAATTTGTCAGAAACAGAAAAAATCTTTGGAGATGTGCACAAAATATGGATTGACAATTTGGGTAATTTGAACACTAAAAATTGACAAAAATACCCAAATCAGAAATTTTTATCACAAGGAGGCATCAGATGAAGGAATATACCAGAACCGATCTCGCGCTGGAGAAGAAAACATCATCGAAAGACGGCACTATCGCTGAGCTTTGCCGCGAAGAGCGGGTAGGTGAAGCCATGATTTCGGAGATAGCACTGAAGAAGGAAGGGGCTGAAGACAGATATGTGACCGTGAGCCGTGAAAGATTATGGGATGCTGACGGTACGGATTTTGATGAGCTGACAACGCTTATTGCCCTGGAAATAAGAAAAATCGCTCGAAGAGTAAGCGGAAAAGAGCCAAATACAGATTTTGGAGTTCTGATCGCGGGGCTGGGAAATTCGGAGATCACAGCCGATGCCATAGGGCCGCTTACTGTTAAAAATCTGACTGTAACCAGACATTTGCGCGAATTTGAGCCTAGCCTATATACAAAGCTGGGAACCTGTGAAATTTCGGCATTTGCTCCGGGGGTTCTCGGACAAACGGGAATAGAAACTGCTGAGCTTATATTGGGAGCGGTTCAGAATTCAAAGCCCGATATCGTTATAGCTGTGGACGCGCTTGCCGCAAGGTCTTGCGAGCGGCTTGCCTCAATAGTTCAGATATCCGATGCCGGTATAAGCCCCGGATCCGGAATAGGAAACACAAGACGCGCCATAACAGAAGAAAGTCTCGGAGTGCCCGTGATATCCATAGGTGTTCCGACTGTTGTAAATTCTTCAACGCTTGTTTATGATGCTCTTGAAAAAGCAGGTATAGAAAAAATAGACAAAGATTTGGAGAGCGTCCTTGAAACGGGAAGAAGCTTTTTTGTAACACCAAAAGAAAGCGATGTGATAACGAAGCATATATCAGCCTTGCTTGCCGAATCGATCAGTAAGGCTTTCTCGGCAATATAAGGGGGAATATTCCATAAGTTCCGAGCATATACTTAAAACGGCAGTATAGGCGAAGGGAGAAATAAATATGGAAGAAAAGCAGTTAAAAGCCGCCGAGGATATGACTGACCTCATAAGAGAGCGGATAGAAAGAATAGAGCCGGATGAGATCCCCGAAAGAAGACGGATAAGCATATATTTTTTATTGACTATATCGACATGTATCTTTGTTATAGCATTTGCTTTTGCGGATTTCGGTTTAAAAATTTTTAAGAACAGTGCGGAACAGCTCCCATCTGTTTTGCTTGGAGAAATATTCGGAGAGAATGAGAGGATAGATCTATCATTTTCCGAATATATCTCCGGCAGGCTTTTGGGGGTGAGGAAATTTGAGACTTCTGAATTACCGACATTCAATAATGATTCCGATGCGGACGAGCATTTGCAAAATGAAGAGAAGACGCCCGAAAAAGAACCGCTTACAGCCGATACCGAGCATGAGACTGAGGGGCAAACCGAATCACCCCGTGAAACAGAAGAGCCGCCGACAGAGGATTTCGTAAAATATCCGATCATAGAGATGGATCTCAGTCAGAACAGGCTGGGAGAATATTATATAGGAAACGAAACGGGTTACGATCCGGATATAAAGGAACTGCTTAAATCGGAAGATTCGATTCCTGTATTTGCCGAAGCGGATTCAGATCTGCCCATTGTATTGATAATACATACTCATGGTACGGAATCTTATATGGAGGAGGGAAAAAGCTACTATGCAGACGACGGTTCTGATATTTCCCGTACAGAGGATACTGATAAGAATGTTGTACATATAGGAAGCCTTATGGCTGACATACTCAATTCGGAAGGAATTAATACTCTTCATTGCGAAATAATGCACGATAAGGATTCATATCAGGATTCATATACCCGTGCTGCGGAAACTATCAGAGAATACCTTGCAAAATATCCGTCAATAAAATATGTATTCGACGTTCACAGAGATGCGATCCTGAAGTCTGACGGCTCACTTGTCAGTGCTGTAACAGAAATAGATGGAGAATCGGTGGCACAGGTAATGACAGTAGTAGGATCGAATTACAAAGGAGCAAATTTCCCGGATTGGGAGAAGCATCTGTCTTTGGCTTTAAAGCTTAAATCAAAACTCGATGAAAGCTATGAATCCTTAAGCCGTCCTGTTTACCTTCGAGGCGCGGCATATAATCAGCAGTATACCCCGGGATCATTGCTTCTCGAAATCGGAACGAGCGGCAATACTCTTGCTGAAGCTGAAAGAGCAGGTGAAATAGTGGCAAAAGCACTTGCCGAATTAATAAAAAGCAGCTGATAAAATAGATTTGTTATAATGCCAAAAGCGGAATTTAATTCCGCTTTTGGTTTTGAAAATATAGGAAGAGAATATTTACTTATCAGATTATTGATCTGAATATAAGGATAATAACACCAAGCAGTCCGGATGCGGTGAGAAAAGCGGAAAGAAAGGGCAAGCTTCCGCCGATGGACAGCCCCATGAGGATAAACATTCCGATAAAGCAAACTGAGCAAATTGCCAGCTTGGAAACAAGAACTACAGCTTCATTTGTTACAAAATCGCAAGTGATATTAAAAATAATCGAAAAAAGCTCAAGAATCTTTTCTAAAAAACTCTTTTCGCAAACGGTGATATAACTGCGGGAATAATCTTTTATATTTCTGAAGTCGTTATTATAAGTTTTATTCATTTTTTATACCTCTCTTTTCCATATTCGGAATTTCTGTACTCTTATTATATCACAAAAATTCGATTTGTCAATAGATTTTTTCCAAAAAACGAAAAATATTTCAAAAAACTCTTTACAAAACGGAAAAAGCATGTTATAATAAGACCATAACAGATAGCGTACAACAAAAGGAGTGCCGAAAATGGAATATATCGATAGAATTAAAAAAATAAAAAGCGCAAAGAAGATCACAAATGAACAATTATCGGAAATGACCGGTATACCGCTTGGAACTCTGAGTAAGATCATGGCTGAGATCAGTGATTCCCCAAAGTTTTCCAATATCCTTGCGATCTGTGATGCTCTGGGATGTTCTGTCAATTATATCGTAACAGGTGAACCTGATAACGATAATAACTATACTCTTGAATCCGGCGAGATCCGCCTTATTGAGAATTACCGTCAGCTCGATAACCATGGCAGAGAGCTTGTTGCATTAGTTCTTAATAAGGAAACCGAACGTATCACAAAGGCTAATTACGGAATCGGTACAGAACCTGCCGCAAAGACTGCACGTGTTCTTACGCCTAAAAAGCCCAAGAGTACATACATTCCTTCTGCGATTGCGGTTAACGGAAGAAGAAGCATTTCGCTTTATGACATGCCTGTTTCGGCTGGACGCGGTATGTATCTCGACAGCGATTCCGCAGACGAGATAAATATTCCTGATACCGCAAAGACTCAAACTGCAGATTATGCACTTCGCATCAGAGGCGACAGTATGGAGCCTAAATATCATAACGGTGACATTTTGCTTATTCAGAACTGCGATTCGGTTGAAGTCGGTGAGCTTGGAATATTTGTTCTTGACGGTGAGGGATATTTTAAGCAGTTCGGCGGTGACAGACTTATTTCTCTTAATCGCGAATATGGAGATATTCTTCTCAAGGACTTTACAACTGCTGAGTGTTATGGTAAGGTTGTCGGAAAGCTGAAAAAGAAGTGATCTTCACGGATGGATATGAATAGTGAGCATAAATAATCCTAAACCCGTTTCATTTTTGTGAAACGGGTTTCTTTTTATATTGACAATTACTTAAATTTAAGGTATAATATTGCTCGTTATTAAAATCTGAAAGGATAAAAAATGTCAATCCGAAATAATTATACTCATACGCTCTGGGCGAGCTGTATAGGTTATGTGGTGCAAGCGATAGTTATAAATTTTGCGCCGCTGCTTTTTGTAATGTTTAATACATCATATGGAATTTCATATAATAAGATATCATTGCTTATAACGCTGATCTTTTTCATTCAGTTGACGGTTGATTTGATATGCCCGAGCTTTATTGACAAAATCGGATACCGAATAAGTGTTGTTGCGGCACATGCTTTCGCGGCATTCGGACTTATCCTCCTTGCTTTTTTACCGGATATGCTTCCGAATCCCTATATTGGACTTCTGATATCTCTTATTTTTACTTCTATCGGAGGAGGGCTGATTGAGGTAGTTGTCAGTCCGATTGTTGAGGCGTGTCCTCATGAAAATAAGAATGGATATATGTGCCTTCTCCATTCCTTCTATTGCTGGGGACATGTGTTTGTAGTTCTTATGGGAGTTGGATATTTTGCGATTTTCGGTATTGAAAATTGGCGTTATCTGTCTCTGATATTTGCTATTGTACCATTTCTTAATATTTTCTATTACTTGGCAGTACCGATAATATCGCTTGATGAGGTTGCGCTCGAAAGTACCGGAAAGCACAGTCTATCTCTCGGTCAACTAGCCCAAAATAAGCTGTTTTGGCTAATGTTCCTTCTCATGTTTTGCGCAGGTGCATGCGAGCTTTCGGTCAGCCAGTGGGCATCGGCTCTTGCGGAGCAGGGGCTGAATGTTTCCAAGACAGTAGGAGATCTTGCAGGGCCTCTTACCTTTGCTGTAACCATGGGTACATCCCGTGTGGTATATTCACGTTTCGGTTCAAAGATCTCTCTGGAAAAATACATGCTTTTTTGTGCAGTTCTTTGTTTTGCAAGTTATCTCATCATATCGCTTTCACCGTTTCCGTTTATGTCGCTTATAGGATGCGCTATATGCGGTTGGTCAGTAGGTGTTATGTGGCCGGGAACCTACAGCATGGCATCCGCTTCCATCAAAGGCGGCAGCACTGCAATGTTTGCGATTCTGGCGCTGGCAGGCGATCTCGGATGCAGCGTTGGACCAACTGTCGTAGGTTTTGTTTCGGATGCTATGGATAATAATCTCAAAATCGGAATCTTATCCGCGATCATTTTTTCGGTGATAATGATTTTCGGAGTATTGATTTGTATAAACAGAAAACATCGCAAATCTTCTTGATCTGCGATGTTTTTATCTTGATATTTACTATACATGTTGCATCTACAATGCGTATGGGATATAAGATTTTACTGATTGGTAATATTGCAGAAACACATGTTTCTGCTTTTGTTATATCTTACAAAAATTCTTTTATTCTATAAACATAGCATCACCAAAAGAGAAAAAACGGTATTCTTCTTTAACAGCGGTTTTATAGGCTTCAAGCATTTTTTCTCTGTCATAGAAGGCGGACACCAGCATGAGCAACGTACTTTCTGGCAGGTGGAAATTTGTTATCAGAGCATCAACCGCTTTGAATTTATAGCCCGGATAGATAAAAATTCCTGTATCACCGCTGATAGGCTTTATTATTCCGTTTTCATCCGAAACGCTTTCAAGTGTGCGGCAAGAGGTGGTTCCGACGGCAATGATCCTTCCGCCTGCGGCTTTGCGCTCATTGATTATTCTTGCGCTCTCCTCGGAGACCGAAATATATTCTGTATGCATGATATGTTCATCAATTCGATCAGCTTTAACCGGACGGAAAGTGCCAAGACCTACATGGAGCATAACGGGAACAATGGCGCATCCCTTATCCTTGATAGTCTGAAGAAGCTCAGGCGTGAAATGAAGTCCTGCTGTGGGAGCTGCCGCTGAGCCTTCGTCTTTCGCATAAACCGTTTGGTAACGGCTATTATCTTCAAGACGCTCGGTGATGTAAGGGGGCAGGGGCATCATACCGATTTTATGAAGGATTTCATATACATTTGAGTATTTTTCTCTGTCATAGTCGAAATGTACTATGCGGTTTCCTTCTTCTATTATATCTGTAATTTCGCCCTTGAGTATACCGTCACCGAAAACGAGACGGCTTCCGACCTTTGCTCGCTTTCCGGGCTTAACAAGCGTTTCCCATGTGTCAAGTCCGTGAGAACGAAGCAGAAGAAGCTCTATTTTTGCGTCCTTACGTCCTTCGGAATGTCCGTAAAGCCTTGCGGGAATTACCTTGGAATCGTTTATGACGAGAACGTCTTCGGGATTTATGTAATCTATTATATCAAAAAAGTGCTTGTGCTCAATATTGCCCGATTCGCGGTGGATTACCATGAGCTGTGATTCATCACGTTTCTCCATTGGGTGCTGAGCAATGCGCTCTTCCGGGAGATCATAGAAAAAATCCTTGGTTTTAAGTTCTGTGGGTGATTTCTTATTAACTATAGTTTCTGACATATCCTTGCCTTTCAATAGGTAACTTTGCGCCTGCTTTGCGCATATAATTTCACTGAAGAAATTCAGCATTGGAGGTAAATATGAGTAAAAATAAAAATCCGATATTTCTCGGTGCCGCAACTGCTTTGATAACACCGTTTTCGGGCGGCAGCATAGATTTTGAATCTCTCGGCGTGCTGATAGACTATCAGTTAAATAATTCTATAGACGCACTTGTTATTGCAGGAACTACAGGCGAAGCCTCGACTCTGAGCGAGGATGAATACAGAGATCTCATAAGCTATTCGGTATTGAAAATAGCCGGCAGAGTGCCCGTTATAGTCGGAAGCGGAAGCAACGATACAGCAAAATCAAAAAAGCTAACGAAAATAGCAACAGATCTTGGCGCGGATGCCTGTTTGGTTGTTACTCCATATTATAACAAAGCAACTCCGAGGGGGCTTATCGAAAGCTATAAAGCTATAGCGGACAGTACCGATCTTCCCATAATCGTCTATAATGTTCCGACGCGAACCTGCGTCAATATTTCTCTCGAATCATATCGCGAGCTTTCTAAGATTGAGAATGTTGTTGCTGTCAAAGAGGCAAGCCCTGATATAGCTGCCTGTGCTGAGCTGATCTTTGAATGCGGTGAAGATCTTGATGTTTATACAGGAAGCGACGATCAGATCCTTCCGACACTTGCGATAGGCGGAGCCGGAACTATCTCTGTGGCGTCCAATATTATTCCCGGGGAAATACATGAAATGTGCCGCTCTTATCTTGGTGGAAATACCGCTCAATCAAGAAAGCTGTTCAAAAAATACTATAAGCTGCTTAGATCGATGTTCTGTGAGGTGAATCCGATACCTGTAAAAACTGCTCTTTCAATGCTTGGCATATGCCGCGAGGAATTCAGATTGCCATTATGCCAAATAAGCGATATAAACAGAAAACGTCTTGAAGATATAATGCGTGATCTGGAGCTTATATGATCAGCCTGCAAAGGGATGGAGATCACACTCTGCGCGCATCTTTGAAATGACGCTTCTTGGCTTATGAGAACCGAAAATTGCCGATCCTGCAACAATAACGTTTGCACCGTTTGAAGAGCAGAGCCAAACATTTTCTTCATTGATACCGCCGTCAACCTCGATATTCGTCTTAAGACCTCGCTTTGTGATCTCGCGGCGAAGCGCACGGCATTTATCAAGAGTCTCGGGGATCATTTTCTGACCGCCGAACCCCGGTTCAACAGTCATGACCAGAACCATATCAAGCTTATCCAGATATGGAAGCACAGCTTCATAAGGGGTCTTTGGAGAGATGGCAAGACTTGCTCTTACATCATGTTCCTTAATATAGTCTATCATCTCGCCGATATTACCTTCGCTTTCGATATGAAGAGTGATAATATCAGCACCTGCGCGAATGAAATTATCAAGGTATTTGGCAGGCTCGCTTATCATAAGGTGAACATCAAAAAGCAGACGGCTGACCTTTCTTACCGAGGAAATAACACTCGGACCGAAGCTGATGTTAGGAACAAAATGACCGTCCATAACGTCAAGGTGCAGATAATCGGCACCTGCAGATTCCATTTTAATTACCTCGTCTGCAAGATGAGAAAAATCGCAGGCAAGAACCGATGGAGAAATAAATGTCATGTTTTACCTCCTGTTTAGTGTCGCATTGCGACGAATTTTGTAACGCGGAAACAAAAAAACACATATTATGTAGTGTGTGAAAAACAAGCGGGTAAGGCTGATGAAGGAACACTATAACGCAGGAAGTGTGCGAAATGAACATCAGCATTTCCCAATGGGGATATGGGGCTGTCGTTTATCGGCAGCCCGAAGATTTGCTTATGATTTTGAAATAATGCAGACCGCATGCGCGGCAATGCCTTCCTTGCTTCCGGTAAAGCCCAGCTTTTCCTCGGTGGTTGCTTTAACGCTGACTTTATCAATCTCGATATCCAGCGCATCGGCAATATTTATGCGCATCTGCATTATATAAGGAGCAAGCTTAGGCGCCTGAGCGATAACTGTGGAATCTATATTGGAAATCTTATAACCTTTTTCTAAAAGAAATTTGCCGACCTCCTCAGCGAGCAAAATGCTGTCAGCACCCTTATATCTTTCATCGTTATCGGGAAAAAGCTTTCCGATATCCCCGAGAGCCGCCGCGCCGAGAAGCGCGTCCATTATTGCGTGGACAAGCACATCTGCATCACTGTGACCTAAAAGTCCTGTTTCATGAGGGATAGTAACACCTCCGAGGATCAGCTTTCTGCCCTCAACGAGCTTATGAACATCATAACCGTGACCTATTCGGAACATTAAGCATTAACCTCCTCAGATATTCTTTCGGAAAGAATCTTTTCGGCTTTTTGAATGTCATCGGGAAGGGTGATTTTGATATTATCACGACTGCATTCAACCATTTTGACATTGTAGCCTATACGCTCAGCCAGCATATTGTCGTCTGTTGCCTCAAAGCCTTCCTCTCGCGCGGTATAGGCCGCGGCGCAATAGAGATTTCTCGAAAAGATCTGAGGTGTCTGTGCCAGCTTTACGCAGTTTCTGTCTTCGGTTCTGATGGCAAAGCCGCGGCTGTCAACGATCTTGACTGTATCTACAACACTTTTAGAAGCACTTGCCGCGCCGTATTTTATTGCGGCATCAAGAACCTTTTCGATATCATCACGGGTGATAAGACATCTTGCGGCATCGTGAATGGCGACATAATCAGCCTTCGGTGAGGTTGCATCAAAGCCACTGAGAGCGGACTGCTGTCTTGTTTCGCCGCCTTCCACCGTTTTAACCAGCTTGATTAAGCCGTATTTTTCGGCAAATTCGGTATAGAGCGGAATCTCATCTTTTTTAGCTACAACGATGATCTCGGATATACGTTCACAATTCTGAAAAGCAAGAAGAGTGTGAACAACAACAGGTATACCACGGAGCATCATCATCTGCTTGGTGGTATCACCGCCCATTCGCAAAGAAGAACCGCCCGCAACTATGACCGCAGAGGTAAATTTATTCAGTTTGGTATTTCCTGCCGCTGTATGAAGAATATCTGCGGCGGCGGTGAGAAATTCTGAAAGCTTTCCCATGTTTTTACCAATCCTTTAATTATTTGAGCGCGTCGAAATCCTCATTTTCGATAGCATTGATAAGGGAAACGCGTTCCGCATGTCTGCCGCCCTCGAATTCTGTTTCTATGAAAGCGTCTACAAGCTCCATAGCAAGACCGTAGCCAACAACTCTCTCGCCAAAGCAGAGAACATTTGCATCGTTATGCATTCTCGTAAGTCTTGCGCTGAAGGTATCCGAGGTGCATGCCGCTCTGATTCCTTTATGTTTGTTTGCACACATGGACATGCCAACGCCCGTTCCGCATATAAGTATTCCCAGCTCTGCCTTGCCGTCTGTAATGGTTTTGCAAAGATCATGAGCTATAAGAGGATATTTGCAGCTTTCTGCCGAGAATGTTCCGACATCGATTATCTCGTAGCCTCTCTCGGAGAGTGTAGCCTTAATCTTGTCCTTTAATGCATAACCTGCATGGTCTGCACCCATAACTAATTTTTTCATTTTATATTCTCCTTTATTTTTTCATTTCTTGTTCTTTCTGCCTGCGAGGGGCGAAGATATGTGGGAGCAATGGTGAGATCGGTCTTGATCTCACCTGAATTATATTTCATAAGAGCGCATTTGCCGACCGAATAACCGCTTTGATAACGGAGAGGCTCGGGAACAAATTCGTAATCTTTCTTTCTCGTTTTTGATTCATATAGCAGAAAATCACCGTCACCGCATAGGTATATAGGCAAATCATAATTTTGAAGCTCGTCTTCAAGCTCGGTAACGGCAATAGCCTTATCCTCGGTCAGCCGCTTTATTTCTCCGTCTTTACATTCGAAAAGCGCGGTATAAACCTGATTTCTGCGAGCATTCATAGCGGGACAGATTATGCCGTTAAAGCCTATGAGATTATGAGCGAGTGCTTCGAGAGTTGAAACACCTATACAAGGCTTATTCTTGCCGAAGGCAAGCCCTTTAATCGTTGCCGCACCGATTCGTACTCCTGTAAAAGAACCCGGACCCTCGGAGAGCGCAAAAAGATCGATATCGCTTGGATTTAATCCAAGGAGCTTAAGGGAGGATTCCACCATGGGCAGAAGAGTCTCACTGTGAGTATTTCCGTTATTTACCGTAAAAGCAGCCAGCAGACGCTCATCCTCAAGGATGGCGCAGGAAGCAACGATCGCAGTGCTGTCAAGTGCAAGTATCTTCATTTTCAGTTATCTCCGACAAGCTCGATAAAAATCTTTCGGCTTTCGGTATTCTCCATATCATTTTTTGTAATAGTAACCCTAATATATTCGTCCGGCAGGGCGAATTCGATATTTTCCGTCCATTCGGTAACACAAATGCCTCGGTCGAGATAATCGTAAAAACCGATGGAATAAAGACTGTCCTCGTCTTCGATCCTGTACATATCAAAGTGAAAAACGGGTATTTTTGCGCCCTTATATTCATTTACCAAGGTAAATGTGGGCGATTTCACATTTGCGTTTGGCGCGGCATAGGAGGAAAATCCCCGAATAAAAGCTGTTTTTCCGACGCCGAGATCGCCGTATAGCGCGACAAAATGCGGAAGATCATCTTCAAGGATCATTTTAGCAAGCTCGGCACCCGTTTTCTCTGTATCGGCAGCGGAGAGAGAAATCATATCTATCAGATTCATAAATTATGCCTCATTAAATTATTTACATATAAGTATATCATATTTTTTCCTTTCTGTAAAGAGAAAAAAATAATAAGTTTTAAAATAACTATGGACAAATTCCGATACTTAGTGTAAAATATATGTCAGAAACAGTGAAAAGGAGTAATTTTCCATGAAAAAAGCAATTCTTGCCGTCGATGCAGGCGGAACATTTCTTAAAAGCGGACTTTTTGAGGGCGCGAATCTTATAGAAGGTACGCTTGATAAAGAACCTGTAAATTCGAACGGAGAGCTTCAAAGCATTAAAAATTCCTATACCGAAATTCTCAGAAGAGGAGTTTCAAAGGCTTCCGAGCTCGGTCTTGAGCTTGAAAGAATCCATGTCGATATTCCTGCGCCCTTTGATTATGTTAAAGGCATCAGCCATATGGAGCATAAATATGCGGCAATAAAGGAAGTTCCGCTTCGTCCCTGGTTTGAAGCGGTCGCTCCCGGTGTTCCCGTAAGATTCATGCATGATTCCGCGGCATTTATTCAAGGGGCAGCTACCGATGTTCCCGATTGCAAAAGAGTTGCGGGTGTCATGATCGGCACAGGCTTTGGCTTTGGCATGATGGTGGATGGGGAAGTGCTACGCAAGGATAACGGCGAACCCCTCACCGAAATGTATGATAAGCCATATAGGGGAACTATCGCCGAGGAATTTGTGTCCGCAAGAGGACTTGTGCGCCTTTACTGTGAGGTTTCGGGCGGAGATCCAATCAGCGGAAAGGAGATCGGCGACAGAGCGGAAGGCGGAGATGAGATATGCACAAAGGCTTACTGCGAAATGGCAAGGGCTCTTGCCGAGGTTCTTATTCCCGTGCTTAATGAACATAAGATAGAAGCATTGGTTCTCGGAGGTCAGATATCAAAATCCTTCAGCGTTTTTGAGGGAACTCTCCGCGATATACTCACCGCTGTACCTACACTCAGAAGGATCGTAAAAGCAAGCGATATCGATATGGTTCATCTCGTTGGAACGGCGGTAGGCAAATGATCGAGACCGTAAAACTTTATGAGGGCGACAGCCATCTGCGTTCCTTTTCCGCAACTGTTCTTGAATGTAATAATGTGGATAATTATTATGAAATAATTCTGGATCAGACAGCTTTTTTCCCCGAAGGCGGAGGTCAAAGCGCAGATACGGGTAAGATCGGTGAAGCACATGTATTTGATGCACAGATTTCGGGCGGTATTATCCGTCATATGACCGATAAGCCACTCGATATCGGAAAAGAATATGCATGTGAAATAAATTGGGAACAGCGTTTTCGCAGAATGCAGAACCATTCGGGCGAGCATATCGTTTCGGGTCTGATACATAAGCATTTCGGATTTGATAATATTGGTTTTCATATGGGGCATGAGGATATAACTCTTGATATAAACGGCATTCTTACAGAGGATGATATCCGAAGGATCGAATATCTGGCAAATCTTGCCGTTGCAGAAAATGCCAGAATAATATGCGAATATCCCGATCCGTCTGTTCTTGCCTTACTTGAATACAGAAGTAAGCTGGAGCTGAATGAAAATGTCCGAATCGTAACCATAGAAGGATATGATGCCTGCGCATGCTGTGCTCCCCATGTTTCAAGGACAGGCGAAATCGGAATAATAAAATTGCTTGATCATGCAAAGAATAAAGGCGGTACAAGGATACATATGCTGTGCGGCATTGATGCGCTTAGCGACTATGATGAAAGATATCATATGATAGCAAAAGCGGCACAGTCTCTTTCGGTAAAACAGTCTGCACTTGGAGATGCACTCATACGCCTTGAAGAAGAGATTGCAGAGCTGAAGCAGAAGAATTATGCATTGCGTACCGAGCTTTCGGAATATAAAATTGCCGAGATCAAGCCGACAGACGGAAATATATGCATTTTCGAAGATGAAGCAACGCCGAATGATATGCGCCGCCTTATGAATGCAGGGCTTGAAAAATGCGGCGGCATATGCGCTGTATTCTGTGGGACGGATGAGAGGGGATATACCTTCACAGCGGCAAGTAAAAGCATTAAACTCAGAGAAATTGCCGCCGATATGCGAACAAAGCTGAATACCAAGGGCGGCGGCTCGGATGAAATGATACAGGGAAGCGTCTTAGCTTCCAAAGAAAAAATTAAAGAATATTTCGGAGCTTGAATATGAAAAAGACAATACTTAGAAATTATGCAAGGCTCATTGCAACAATGGGTATTAACGTAAGAAAAGATCAGGATGTTATTGTAAGCGCCGAGCTTGACCAGCCGGAATTTGTTTATATGGTGGTTGAGGAATGCTACAAAGCAGGTGCAAGAAAGGTTACAGTTGACTTTGATTATCAGCCCCTTACAAAGCTCTCCGTAAAATATCAGAGTGCCGATACCCTTGCAAAGATGGAAAAATGGCAGAAGGCTAAGCTTCAGCATCAGGTTGACACACTTCCCGCAAGAATTTATCTTATAAGCGAAGATCCCGACGGACTTGACGGCATCGATCAGGAAAAATACGGAAAAGCAAGGGGCGCAAGAAGACGTGTCATAAAGCCTTACCGTGATAAGATGGATAATAAATACCAGTGGTGCATTGCGGCAGTTCCGGGGGCAAAATGGGCAAAGAAGCTCTTCCCGAAGGAAAGAGTAAGCGTTGCTATCGAAAAGCTGTGGGAGGCTATTCTTACGGCTTCAAGAGCTATGGAGGATCCCATCGCTGCTTGGAAACAGCACAATATCGATCTCGCCAAGCGTTGCGATTATCTCAACAGTCTCGGCATAGAAAAGCTTGAATATAAGTCCTCAAACGGCACAGATTTCACCGTGGGTCTCATGCCCGAAAGCAAATTTGCTGGCGGCGGAGAATACACGCTCGGAGGAGATTATTATAATCCCAATATTCCCTCCGAAGAGGTATTTACTTCGCCCGATAAGAATACTGCCGAAGGGATCGTTTATTCCTCAAAGCCTCTTTCTTATAACGGCCAGCTTATCGAAAATTTCAGCATCCGTTTTGAAAAGGGAAAAGCTGTTGAGGTAACTGCAGAGAAAAATGCCGAGCTTCTCAGAAAAATGATCAGTATGGATGAAGGCGCGGCATATCTCGGCGAATGTGCTCTTATTGCCTATGATTCCCCTATCAATAATCTCGGTCTTATCTTCTGCAATACGCTTTTTGATGAAAATGCTTCCTGCCATCTTGCACTCGGACGCGGTTTTATGGAATGTATAAAGGATTATGATAAATACTCCATGGAGCAGTGCCATGAAATGGGACTTAACGATTCTATCATGCATGAGGACTTTATGATAGGTTCTGAGGATCTTTCCATTGTTGCTTACACCCGCGACGGCAGGAAGGTTCAGATCTTCGAGAACGGTAACTGGGCATTCTGATGATAATCAAAGGACTGCAGAAGCTGACACTCCTCGATTATCCGGGACATCTTGCATGTACAGTATTTACGGGCGGCTGTAATTTTCGCTGCCCGTTCTGTCATAATGCTTCGATAGTTCTCGGAGAGGGTAGCGAGAATTATTCCGAGGAAGAAATATTCGGTTTTCTTGAAAAAAGAAAGGGAAGACTGGATGGTGTGGCAATAACGGGTGGAGAACCTCTGCTTCAAAAAGATATTGCCGATTTTATGCGACATATCAAGTCGCTCGGTTATAAAATAAAGCTCGATACAAACGGAAGCTTTCCCGAAAAGCTCAAAGAATTAATAAATGAAGGTCTTTGCGATTATGTTGCCGTTGATATAAAGAATGCACCGAATAAATATTCGGAAACAGTGGGAAGGCTCGGTTATTTTCCCGAACGAGTTGCCGAGAGCGTAGATTTTTTAATGAATTGCGGTATTGAATATGAATTCAGAACCACTGTTGTCGCAGAGCTTCATATGGCAGAGGATATCGAAGAGATAGGCAAATGGATCAAGGGGGCAAAACGATGGTATTTGCAGAGCTTTGTTGATTCGGGAGACTTAATTTCATCTGATATGCATGGTTTAAGCACTAAGATCATGAATCAATATATAGAAATCGCAAGAAATACGTATCAAGTGCTGAACTTCGTGGTGTATAATTATACAACCACTATATATAGTTGTTTGTGCCATAATTTGCACAAAATGTAGTTGTGCACAAAAATTCGACAAATAATATGTGAAAGATTGCCAATTGACAGCCGCCTACAAGATGTGGTATAATCTAACCACTAACGAAAATTTTGGAGGCAGTAATGTATAGGGTACTGAAAAGAGACAACAAGGTCGTTGATTTTGACCTTGGAAAGATCAGTGGGGCAATAACGCAGGCGTTCGATGCCCTCGAAAAGGTTTATAACCAAAATATTATTGATTTTCTCGCGCTTAAAGTAACAGCCGATTTCAATGAAAAGATACAGGACGGTCTTATCGCTGTTGAGGATATCCAGGACAGTGTTGAGTCTGTGCTTGTTCAGGCAGGCTATGCGGACGTTGCAAAGGCATATATTCTTTACCGCCGTCAACGCGAAAAGATGAGAAATATGAAGTCTACAATTCTTGACTATAAAGATATCGTAGACAAATATGTTAATGTTGCAGACTGGCGCGTTAAGGAAAATTCCACCGTTACCTATTCCGTAGGCGGACTTATCCTTTCAAACTCGGGAGCTATTACTGCGAATTACTGGCTCTCTGAGATCTATGACGACGAGATAGCTAACGCTCACAGAAATGCTGACATCCATATTCATGACCTTTCCATGCTTACAGGTTACTGCGCAGGTTGGTCTCTCCGCCAGCTCATTAAGGAAGGTCTCGGTGGCGTTGTGGGTAAGATCACATCAGCTCCCGCAAAGCATCTTGCAACCCTTTGCAACCAGATGGTAAACTTCCTCGGTATAATGCAGAACGAATGGGCAGGCGCTCAGGCATTTTCTTCATTTGATACTTATCTCGCTCCTTTTGTAAAGATCGATAATCTTTCCTATGATCAGGTTAAGAAGTGCATCGA
>JAFTXK010000124.1 GCA_017461635.1 Clostridia bacterium
ATAGTATGATGTAGAATGAATTTGCACATATCCAAGGCTCCCTTGTGGAAAGGGAGCTGTCACGGCGCATTTCCAAACAGTAGAATGAGAATGTTATTTTCCGTGACTGAGGGATTGAACCAAAGTGTATTGTTACTTCGCTAAATTATTGTTTAGCTATGCAATTTTATGTTTTTAGAGATGCTCATACCGTTTAATTATAACATATGCGGAAAATAAAGTCAATATAATTATGTCCCGATAAAACGACTGTTATCTGCGTTAATATGCAAAAGCCACCCCGAAGGGTGGCTGAAATGTTATTATTCTTCATTTTTATATTTTTCAAGAATTGCGCTTGAGCGCAGGCGAGGAATGGTGAAAGAAAAGATCGAATTTTCGTCATCTTTCCTTGCATCCGCCTCGGCTGTCAGAAGATTTATCGCTTTTTCTCTGACATTCTTATCTTTTGCGTCTTCCGCAATGCGGTCGAGATGTATAATTCCCGAATCTCCGAGATCATAAAGCAGACCGCAGTCAAAGTTATAAAGAGTTCTGCTAAGATAACGGTCGGTATTGTAGTCTGCGATAATTCCGTTAACATCTGCAAATGCCAAAGCGGCGCAGATCAAAAGCCCGGTTATCAGAGCGGTGAGGATAACATTGGTTTTCCTTGCAAATTGCTTTATCAGAATTGCGATAAAAACGACCGCGAGGAAGATCATGAATGAACTTGAAAGAACCCGCTTTACTGTCAGTCCGTAAGTATCGATATAGAGCACCATTTTTGAGATCGCCGTTGCGATAAGGATAAGTGTAAGTACCGATAAAAGAATATTTACGATCCTGAGCAGAATTGGCGGTTTTTCCTCTTTTCGGCGGCAGAACAGAGAAACGCAGAGAATGATCACAGCATTTATAGCCGACACCGTGCATAGCTCAAAGAATCCGCTTTTAGCATAATCCGCATAGGTGAGACCTTCGGGAAGAATACCGCTGAAGGCGGAAAGATAATAACCGAGCTGTGAAACGAAGAATACGGAATAAATGATAATGAAAGGCGAGACCGCTGAGCAGACAAGTGCCAAAGGCGCAAAGCGTACGGCATTTGCGGTGCTTTTACATTTTTCAGCGGTCATAAATTCGGAAAAGCGGCGGTTTTTACCGGAATAGAGCGCGCCGAAAATAAGGATCGCCAGCGGTACTGCAAATATCAGATCGCTGATAAATGAAAAGATATCAAAATCCCCGAGATCGAGGAGCTTATCTGTCAGTGCTTTAAAGCTCTGATCATAGGAAAGCAATGCGAATACGATGATGGTAGGAATAAAGGCGATAGCAAGACCTGCGAGGATCATCAGCAGAGTTTTTCCGATCTTTTTACCGTTTTTTGTGCTTGAAGCTGCCTCAAAGGACGCGGTCATCGAGCCGAAGGGCATAATAAGCACTGCCTTCACCATTTCGAGAGGAAAGAGACCCGAAGGATGCTTTTCAGAGGAATTACCCGATATCGTAAAAATAAAATAAGGGTAAGAGAAAAAGGTTATTGCCGATATTGCAAACTGCACTGCTTCATTTGATGTAAAGATAAGTCCTAAATTCAGAAGAAGCATTGTTATGCCAAGCCCAAGGGCGAAGCGGTTTTCGGTCAGCTTTATTCCGCTTTTCTTCATATAAACAAGAGAAAGTGCGAATAGGAGGGCTAACAAGAGAAATCTGCCTAAGGGATAGTCCGCCGCGCCCGACAAATGCACAAAGGCGAATGCCACAGGGAAAAGGATCAGCGCGGCGGCTGTGTCATATTTTGTATATTCATTCTCTATTCTCGGTGCATTATCCTGCTCCGAGGCAATAGGATTTGCAAAATTATTATTCACTTTTATCCTCCTTTGCTTTCGAGAGAATATAGATAGAATATTCGCCGTTTTCGTCCAGAGACACTTCAAGATCATATTTTTCATGACCTGCGGGAAGAGTAACTTTAGTTTTTTCACTGTTTATTTCCTTGCCGTCAACGGTTTTAAGAGTTATATCGCAGGTGAAATCGAGTGTTCCTGTTTCGGGTATATCAAATCCAAATGCCTGCCCGGGTTTCATTTCGCTGTTATCGGCATTGCTTACGCCGGCAGTGTTTCTTAAAACGTCTCCGCACCAAAAATCTATTTCTATTGAATTGATTTTGGGCGCATTGATATTCAAATATATGCCAACTCTTTCTCCGCCGGTATTTTCGCAGGCAATAAGCGAAAAAGCGAAAAGAAATAAAATCAAAAACAAAAAGCTTCTTTTAATCGTCATTTTCAAATTCTCCTTTTTTATATTCAAGAATATCAGAGGGCTGGCAATCGAGAGCTTCGCAGATAGCATCGAGTGTTGAGAAGCGGATAGCTTTTGCCTTGCCCGTTTTGAGTATTGAAAGATTTACGGGGGTTATACCTACCTTGTCGGCAAGCTCGCCAAGGGATATCTTGCGCTTAGCCATCATAACATCAAGATTAACAATTATCATTTTATCACCGCCTTAAACCGTGAAATCGTTTTCAGCCTTGATAGCGGCAGCTTCTTCGATAACGTTTTTAACTACTCTGAGAACTATTCCGAGGAAGAGTGCCGCAAAGGCTACCACGAGAGACAGAAGGAAAAATTTCGAAAGAATGAGGAAAAGGATGACCTCGGCAAAGCAGCAAAGGGAAATAAGACGGAGCAGATTGACCGAAAGAGCGGTAAATATTTTCTTCTTTCCTACGAGATTCAGCAGAATAAGAAGAGAAATATCTGCGATAAAAGCAGGGATCAATATGACATACAAAATAATATTTACCTGCAATCTGCCAAGCTCGGTGAAATAATCGTTTCTTTCCCGAAGATCGATATATGAACTGACGAGCCTCGGAAGGATCGCGGCAAAGACGATGAGCGCTGCAAGGACAATAAGAGCGATAGCGAAGGAAATTATGACGGAAATATTCTTTCTTTTGATGTTCATGGAAAATTTCTCCTTTACTTTGATGATATGAGTATACCACATGATTTTTCATTTGTCAATATATTTTTGTCGAAAAACGATAAAATATTTTCGAAAAACAAAGGATGCCGCACCGCGGCATCCTGATGTTATTTTAGATAAACTGTTTTTCCTGTTTTAGCAGATTCATAAATGGCGTTTACTATCTCAACGCTCTTTATGGCGTCAGAGGGCAGGATCTGGGGATCTCTGTCATCGCGAACAGCGCATATCATATCCTCAACAACATGCCTGTGTCCGTAAAGAGTACCTTCCTCATAGGAGGATGCTTTAAGGTTGCCTCTTCCGTAGCGCTCGATCATGAGCTCTTCTTCCTCATCCTCATCATCGCTGTCACGCAGCTTCCAGGTCTTTATCATGTCCGCATCGGCTTCGATAGAACCGCCTGTGCCATAGAGCATGATCTCGGTTGAAATGCCGGGATAAGCGCAGGTTGTGCTGACAAAGGTGGCAGTTGCGCCGCTCTTGAATTTAATGAGAGAAGCGGTCATATCCTCGGTCTTTATATTATGGTTATAGATAGCCATTGTAGAGGTGACGGATTCAACATCTCCCATGAGCCAATGCATAAGATCAACGGTATGTACAGCCTGATTCATAAGCGAACCGCCTCCGTCATATTCCCAAGTGCCTCTCCAGCCTCCTCTGTCGTAATAGGACTGTTCTCTGAACCATTTAACGGCAAAGGTTCCGAGGTTGATCCTGCCCAGTCTGCCATCATCAACAGCCTTCTTGATGGGATACATATTGAGATTGAATCGGTTTTGATGAACGACACCGGCTTTCATCCCTGTGCGCAGTCGGGCTTCCTCTATGAGTGCCGCGCGCTGGGGTGTGATGTCAAGGGGCTTTTCAATGAGAACATGCTTGCCTGCCTCCATTGCGCGTACGGCAAAATCCGCATGCATGTAGCTTGGCAGGCAGATGCTGATAATATCAATATCCCTATCTGCAATAAGCTCTTCAAAATCTGTATAAAGACGGGCTTCGGGATAGATCTTACCGAATTTTTCAAGTCTGGTATTGTCGATATCGCAGGCGGCGATAAGGTCTGCATTCTCGGAAGCGGCTGCGGCTTCAGCATGAGCCATGCCGATACCGAGTCCGAGTATGGCGTAACCGAGTTTTTTCATGTCTTGATCCTTTTTATAGTTGCCTTAAGGCGGTTTTTTAATATTTTAACACTGTTTGGCTCATTCGTAAATTGCAAAAAGAGTTTGAATCATTGTAAATACGGTCATTTAAGCGCGATTTTTACAATTTTGTCGCAAAGCTCAATATAGCTGATACCGACAGCGGCGGCTTCCTGCGGGAGAAGACTTGTTGGGGTCATTCCGGGGAGTGTGTTAGCTTCAAGGCATATAGCTTCGCCGTCGGATGTGAGAATGTAATCGATCCTCGCAAGTCCGCGGAGCTTGAGAGCGGAAAAGGCACGGCGGGTATAGTCAGCCATTTTGTCCGCTTCCTCCTTTGTGATGTGAGCGGGACATATCTCCTCGGTGAGACCGCTCTGATATTTGTTTTTATAATCGTAATAACCGCTCTTCGGAATGATCTCGACCGCAGGGAGAACCTCTCCGTCAAGGATTCCGACTGTCATTTCTCTTCCGACGATCTTCTTTTCGATAAGAACCTTATCCTCATATTTCATTGCAAATTCAAGTGCCGCTTCAAGCTCTGTCTCATTTTCGATTATCGAAACTCCAACGCTTGAGCCACAGCTGCAGGGCTTAATGACGCAGGGAAGCCCGATCTTTTTTACCATTGCGCGGATGTCGTCTGTTTTAAGATCGCAGAGAACACCCTCGGGTGTGGGAATTCCTTCAAGGGAAAGAAGCTTCTTCGTAAGATCCTTATCCATTGCAAGGAGACTTCCGATATATCCCGAGCCTGTGTAGCGTATACCGTAATTATCAAGGGTCGCCTGGAGCTGACCGTTTTCGCCCATTGCGCCGTGAAGCCCCATATATACAACGTCAGCAAGAGCGCATATCTCAAGAACACCGGGGCCGATAAGAGCTTTTCTTCCTCCGTTTCTTGCAATAACGGCATCAAGATCGGGAATACTCTCATCAACCTTATATGTATAATTTCCTTCGTCACTGAAAAGGTCTATAGAAGGTACAACTCCTTCTGCTAAGCCCTCGTAAACGTCAACAAGAAAAACCTTGTGACCGCTTTTAGTAAGTGCATTTGCGATAAGGGCGGCGGATGTAAGCGAAACGTCGCGCTCAGGGCTGATACCGCCTGCAAGAACTACTATATTCATAATGAACCTCCAAAGGTTGTTTTTAATTATTGTATGCTTTTTGTTAGCAATGCGACTCTGTCATTTCCGCCGTAATCCTTGATTATCTCACATTCAAAGCCATGCTGAGTGGCAAGACCTTTCAGCTCTTCTCCCTGATCATATCCGATCTCAAAGGCGATAAATCCGTCTTTTTTCAGAAGTGAAGTGTGCTTTTGTAGGATCGCGCGGTAGAAAATGAGACCGTCTTCTCCGCCGTCAAGAGCTATAATCGGTTCTTTTTTCACCTCTTCTGAAAGAGAGGGAAGAACGCCCGTTCTGATATATGGAGGATTTGAGATGATCGCATCAAATGCCGTATTTGCGATGATCGGATTCAGCACATCGGCTTCCATAGGAAAGAACCTCTCAGCAACTCCGTTAAGCTCGGAGTTTTTCTTTGCCAGCCCCAGTGCCTTTTGGCTTATTTCAAAAGCAAAGGCTCTGCAGTCCTTTCTATGGGCAAGGATCGATATTGCAATGCATCCGCTTCCGGTACACAGGTCGGCAAAGACCGCATTTTTCGGCAGTTTATTTATTGCTGTTTCCACAAGGATCTCGGTATCTGAACGGGGAATGAGGCAGCTTTCATCGACTAAGTATTTTTCGCCGTAAAAATTCCATTCTCCGAGGATGTATTGCAGTGGATAGCGCTCGGCGCGTCGGCTTACCGCCGCTGACAATTTTTCATCTGAAAAATCTCTATCGCCGATAAGGGGCAGAGCGGAAGGAGAGACGCCGCAGAATTTTTCCAGCAGAAGCGCGGCTTCATGCTTTGGGGCATCTATCCCCGCTTTTTTCAGTTTTTCGCAAATCTCTTCAAAGCGCATAAGGACCTCCGCTCAAAATACTCTTTATATTATACACGAAAAAATCAAAAAAGAAAAGCCCCTTATGCGAAATTTAATGATTTTTGCGGAAATATTTATAAATAAAAAAATGTTTTTCTATTGCATTTTCTTAAAAAAGGTGGTATACTATGATTGAAAACAAAAACAGGGAGGTTTTATATTATGTTTTTTATTGAAAAGAAGCCCGAGAAGCCGAATATAGGCAAGATCGTTGCGATCTCCGTTGGAGTTACATTTGCTATCGCAGCAGCAGCTTACGGTATTTATATGTTCTGCCGCAAGTACTGCAGTCTTTATAAGAGCGACGATAATTTCCTTGATGACGATTTCGATTGCGATTTCTGCGATTGCGATGATTGCTCCGATTGTGAGGGCGCAGTTACAGAATCGGATGATACTGTTGAATTCTGAAAATAAAGAGGATGGCTCGTTTGAGTCACCCTCTTTTTTCTGTTTCCCAAAAAATATAACCGCTCAATGTACTTTTGTCAATGATGTGAGACTGAAAAGATCAAAAATAAAAGTAACGAGTTTGATTAAAAGCTTTTGCAGTCGGA
>JAFTXK010000125.1 GCA_017461635.1 Clostridia bacterium
GAGCTTCATCGTCCTCGCTTCTGGATGTTGTTCCGGGGATCTTTGAATAATCCCAAAATGGCGAAATATCAAAATATTCCTTTCCGCTCTGCATTATGCAGGTAACTGTGCCATAAGTCATATTATAGCTGAGAACGCCCTCGTCATTGCAAATCTCTGCGCCGAAAAGCCCCTCTGTTCTGCCTCTTATGCCGATATATACGCCGTTTTTCTTATGGCAGAGCTGAGCGATGCTTTCATAATATTTCGTTATCTCATGGTCATCCTTACCCAAAATGAGTTCATTATAAAAATCGTTTAGCTCTGCATGCCTCGGTATGCCGTCCGAGTCCTTTAAAAGACCTATGGCTTTCGTGAGAGGCCCCGCTCCGATAGTACCGGCGCGCGTATATTCTCTGCCCACCGCAGAGAAATCAAAGGAAGCGTTTTTCATCATTGCGCGCTGACCGTCAAGGACATGGAGCAGGAGTATATCCAGCTTTTCCCGGGGCAAAGAGAAGCTCGTTCCGCTGAGTATTCTTATTATCGGTGCAAGCTCATATACGAAGGATCTGCCGTATCCGCCCGAATACCATCTCGGCCCATGCTGACAGAAAGCACCGTCTGCCTGTACGCCCTCGCGTGCAAAATCTATCTCCCTGGCAAGTCTGTCTACTGCGATCCTAAGCAGCTTTTCGTCCTCGATCCAAAGGGCGTATTTTATAGTGGTCGCCGCGCCCCATATGAGGTTTGCACCCGTCCAGGCATCGGCAGTTACAAATTTTGTTGTGCTTTTAAGCTCTTCGATCTCGGTGACACCCTCATGGGCTCTGAAAATACCTCTCAAAACTATTTTCTTAAGACCTTCCTCAATATCATCGGGAATGAAGCCTTCGAGAGCCAATGCAAGATTTATGAGCACCTGCGGCGCACCTATCTGATTATACCACCAGTTAGGATTGATATAATCCCTTTTTATCCAATATCTTATTGCCCCGAGGAGCTTTTTTCTCCATTCGGCATCGTTTTCGAGACGTTTTCTTCCCTCGGTAATGATCTGATAATCAAGGCGCAGATAGTGACTTGCGGCTTCCCAGCTGCTGCGTGACATTCTGTGATAGTTAACATCCGGATAAAAATATGTATCGTCTTCTTCGCATAAAGCAAGAGAGCGTTCGCCATGATATACCTCGTCCTCATACCTGAGCCAGTATCCGGTATAATATATGTCCTTTTGTCTTTTCTTTATCTGTTGAAATTCTGTCATCGGCATCTCCTTCAAAGATAGTTTCAGAAATTTTTTCTACATATTATTATATAATAGTTCGTCAAATTTGTCAATAATCAAGCCGGCATTTGCCGTGATTTTATTGTAAAAGATATTTGCAGTTTTGTTAGATTTTTAGCAAATAAAATATCTTTGATTTTTCTGTTTATTATCCGTAAGATATGGGCTTTGAGACCGATGCTGCCGCGCGTGAGGCGAGGGCAAAAATAAAAAACGAAGCTGTCTCAATTGCTTAACAGCTTTTGAGACAGCTTCTGTACTCATATTATATAATACACAGCGGTGCAGACCGCTTCTTTATTTACCTTATTGGTTTTATGTAAATATATGTTATACCTTTCGGTACTTATGAGCTTTAGGTCAAAGCTGTGCGGATCACTTCGCGTAATCAACAGCTCTGCTTTCCCTGATCAGATTTATCTTGATCTGTCCGGGATATTTGACCTCATTTTTGATCTTGACGGCGATATCATGCGCAATGACCTTCATGCCCTCGTCGTTTACCTCTTCGGGCTTGACCATTACGCGGATCTCTCTGCCCGCCTGAATAGCAAAGGCTTTATCAACTCCGTCAAAGCTTGTTGCGATTTCCTCAAGCTTCTGCAGTCGCTTGATGTAATTTTCAAGATCTTCGCGTCTTGCGCCGGGTCTTGCCGCAGAAATTGCATCCGCCGCCTGAACGATAATGGCAACGATGGTCTGTGGCTCAACATCATTATGATGCGCTTCGATCGCATGGATAACATCCTTATTTTCTTTATACTTACGTGCCGCCTCTACGCCGATCTGGACATGTGAGCCCTCAACGTCATGGGGGAACGCCTTACCGATATCATGGAGAAGACCTGCACGTCTTGCAAGAGTGCTGTCAACGCCAAGCTCATCGGCGATGATTCCGGATATGAATGCAACCTCAACCGAATGCTGAAGTACGTTCTGACCGTAACTGGTTCTGTAGCGAAGTCTGCCGAGAAGTCTGATAAGCTCGGGATTGATGCCGTGTACTCCAACGTCGAATACGGCTCTTTCGCCTGCCTGCTTGACAGATGCTTCAACTTCTTTTCTCGCTTTTTCGACTGTTTCTTCAATTCTTGCGGGATGGATACGACCGTCGGAAATGAGCTTTTCGAGAGCGAGTCTCGCGATCTCACGTCTGACAGGATCGAAGCCCGAAAGAGTGATAGCCTCGGGAGTATCGTCGATAATGAGCTCAACACCCGTAAGCGTTTCAAGTTTCTGGATATTTCTACCCTCTCTGCCGATAATTCTGCCCTTCATTTCCTCATTGGGCAGAGCCACAACGGAAATGGTAGCCTCGGCAACATGATCTGCGGCATAGCGCTGAATTGCAAGGGAAAGAATGTTTCTTGCCTTAGCATCGGATTCTTCCTTGAACTGTTCTTCAAGCTCGATCATCTTCTTTGCAAGCTCGTCCTTGATCTCGGCTTCAACTCTCTCGATAAGCTCAGCCTTAGCCTGCTCTGCAGTATAGCCCGAAACTTCTTCGAGACGTTTGAGCTGAACGCTGAAAAGCTCATTGATCTTTTCCTTTTCGGCTTCGTTTTCCTTGATCTTCTTATCGAGAAGCTCGTTCTTTCTCTCAAGAGCCTCGGCTTTCTTATCGAGATTATCCTCTTTCTGAGAGAGACGGCGCTCGGTATTGGATACTTCCTTGCGTCTTTCCTTGATCTCGCGCTCTGCCTCATTGCGGTTTTGAAGGATCTCTTCCTTAGCCTCAATAAGTGCTTCCTTCTTGCGGGATTCGGCTTCTTTCTTGATTTCCTCGGCTTCCTTCTTGCTGTTTTCGATGATACGCTTTGCTTCATTTTCGGCAGAGCCTATCTTACCTTCGGCAAGCTTTTTTCGCAGGAAACTTCCAAGCACGATTCCAATAGCGAGAAAAACGACCGCACAGATTATTGGGATCAAATATTCCATAATGCACCTCCTTAATTTTTATTTTTTTATTCAATTCAGGGGCGTGGTGCGGAAAAAACACTACGCCTTATTATATTTTACACCGATTATGTCAATAAGTCAAGGGATTTAGCGACATTTTATTAAAAAAAGAAGCGTTTTTAACAAAATAATGAGTGCAATATTGTGTAAAAGTGAAAAAACGATCGGATAATCGAGCTATCCGATCGTTTTTCATTATTACATTTCAATGCTCTTCAGTGCTTCGCCTATATGAGAATAGAAGTTCTCTTCTCCGACCCTTTCATAAAAGTCTGATTTTTTCATTACGGCAAGGGGCTGATTTCCGACATGGGCAAAAAGGAGCTTGATATTTTTTTCTTCACATTTGCCGCAGAGTGCTTCAAGGGCATTCATTGCCGTAGCGTCGATGGCATTGACCGCACTCATGCGCAGTATCATATATTTAACGCTGTCATCAAGTGCAATTTCGGAAATCTTGTCTGCCGCTCCGAAAAACATCGGTCCGCAGATCTCATAAACTCTTACACCCTCCGGAATATTCTGAAGCTCGGGAGAATCCTCCCATTTTCTAACTGAGCTTTCATCGCTCATTCTCTTTAGGAAGAGCAGTGCAGCCATTATCATGCCTACCTCGATCGCGATAACGAGGTCGAATACAACAGTCAGAATAAAGGTGACGACCATAACAAGTGTGTCGCTGACGGGAGCTGTTTTTACCGTGCGTACAAACTTGCGCCATTCGCTCATATTGTAAGCGACCATAAAGAGTATTGCCGCAATAGTGGGCATGGGTATCAGACCTGCAAGGGGCATCAGGAAAAGGAGAACCAAGAGCAGTACTATGGAATGTACCATGCCTGCCACGGGGGTTCTGCCGCCGTTCTTGGCATTTGCCGCGGTTCTTGCGATAGCACCCGTTGCGGGGATACCGCCGAAGAATACGGAGGCGATATTTGCCGCGCCCTGTGCAACGAGCTCGGCATTGGAATTATGCTTGGAATTTACCATTCCGTCGGCAACAACACAGGAGAGAAGGGATTCGATCGCGGCGAGAACCGCTATAGTGAACGCGCTCGGAAGCACAGCCGTTATCTTCTCGATGCTGAGATCAAAGCTGCCGAGATCTATCTTTGGAAGTCCTGTAGGGATCGTGTAAAGCTCGCCGATGGTGAAAACGCCCTCATCGAGACCCGGTATGAATTTTACCATAAGCGCGCCGACGACAACTGCAATAAGAGAAGGCGGAACACGCTTTTCAAACTTGGGATATATGATAAGAATCGCAAGGCAGACTGCGCCGACCAGCAATGCCTGCCAGGAAAATGTGCCCATAGCCTCGAAATTTGCTTCAAGCTTTTCGATGGTCTCAACGGGCTTTACGCCTTCGGCATATGTAAGACCGAGAAAGTCCTTTATCTGACCGATAAGGATCGTAACAGCGATACCTGAGGTAAATCCTGTCGTTATCGTATAGGGAATAAATTTGATAAGTCCGCCGAATTTGAATATTCCCATGAGGATCAGCAGGATACCTGCAATGACGGTTGCGATAAAGAGCCCGTCCATGCCGTTTGTCGCAACGATGCCTGCAACAATGGTTGCAAAAGCCGCTGTAGGGCCTGCGATCTGAATTCTGCTTCCGCCGAGAAGTGCCACTACAAATCCTGCGGCAACCGCGGTATAAATACCCTGCTCGGGAGCAACGCCCGAAGCCAGTGCCAGCGCGATGGAAAGAGGCAGGGCGATTATTGCAACGATTATACCTGCGATAATGTCCTTTATGAATTGCTCCTTCGAATAATTTTTAATGACCGAGAAGAATTTTGGTTTCAGATAGAACTTGCTCAAAATGAATCTCTCCTTTAAATTTAATAAGCGCATATATTATAGCACGCAAATTCTTGATTTTCAATGCCATTTTCCCATAAAAAACGACTTTTTTTGAGAATTTTTTGGTATAAAATGACGTTGGATATGGGTAAATCGCATTTACTGACAGAAATCTGTCAGCAAATGTGATTTTTAATATGATATAATCATTTGCGATAACGGAATAATGCTTAGAAAAAGGAGAAAATTTGAAAAAGGGAAAAATTATGAATGGAGAGGGAGCATGACATTTGAGATCGCACTTTTTTGCACTGTCGTCGGTCTTCTCATCAATCTTGCCATGTTTCTGAGAACCAGGAAAAATGACGGTGCCGAGATCGGAAAGCGCGCCGCCGACATCGATTATATCAAGCGCCGTACCGATGATATTCTGCTTGAACAGCGAAATGCAAACAACACTCTCGGTGCTCACGGAGAGCGAATTTCGAGGCTTGAAGAATCTGTCAAGCAGGCGCATAAAAGGATAGATGCACTCTCGGAAAAGGAGGAGAATTGAATGGATTTCAAAAATCCTTTTCTCGGCGGCTTTAAGGTCACCTCTCCCTATGGCGAGCGAACTCTTAACGGTAAGACCGATTTTCACAGAGGCCTCGATATTGTCGGTCTAAAAACAAAAGAGGTACGCGCCGTTATAGGCGGAAGAGTACTGACCTCGCAGATAATTACCGACAGGACAGACCTAACATGGCAATGGGGAAATTACATATGCATTCTCGGCGATGACGGGAACTGCATTTATTATTGCCATCTCGATTCCCGTGCGGCTGTCACAGGACAAAGAGTTGAAAAAGGCGATATCATAGGCATTATGGGCAATACGGGATATTCATTTGGCGCACACACTCATTTTGAGGTGAGAAAAAGCGATCGCAGAACCGCTATAGATCCTGCTGAATATCTTGGAATTCCAAACGCGGCAGGCGAATATGATATTGAGAAGACGTCTGTTTCCCCTTGGGCGGAGGAAGCCATCAAATGGGCGGTGGATACCGAAATAATGAAGGGCAGTATAGATGCAGAGGGGCAGATCGATTTCAGACCAAAGGAAAACTGCACAAGGGAAGAGGTCGCAGTTTTCTTACACAGATTTTATGAACATATGAAGGGAGAATTTTATGACTGAGGAGATAATCAAGATACTTCTCGACCATGTGATCGAGATAGCTTTTGCGATCATGGGAATGTTCGTAACAGCATATGTCGTGCCTTGGCTAAAAGAAAAGAAGCTTTATGATACTGTAAAGATCGCAGTTCAGGCGGCTGAAAAATGGGCGCAAAGCCATGATATAGATAAGAGGGAATGGGTGGAGGAACAGCTTACCGCCCGCGGTATCACCGTAACACCGCTGATATCCGGCATGATCGAAAGCGCAGTCACCGAGCTGGATGCTGCCTTCTCAAAGGGCAAAAAGACGGCAAACACTAAATAAGATAAGATCGTACTTATCTGCAAAGCCTTGATTTTTTAGGAAAAATCAGGGCTTTTTTCTATCGCTCTTGATTTTGTCGGTGAAATGTGGTATTATATAAAGAAGAAACTAAAAAAGAAGGTCTTTACCATGTCTGAAAATAACAGCTTTAAAATGGGTCTGCGCGACGGTATTCCGATTTTTCTCGGATATCTTTCGGTCTCCTTCGCTTTCGGCATCTTTGCCGTAGGCTCGGGACTTACCATAATCGAAGCGCTTCTTATCTCTATGACAAATCTGACCTCCGCAGGTCAGCTTGCGGGCGTTCCCATAATCTGCTCGGGAGGCTCTTTTATCGAGCTTGCTGCCGCTCAGCTTATAATAAATCTAAGGTATTCGCTGATGTCTGTCTCGCTTTCGCAAAAGCTGGGAAAAAGCGTCAGACTGATAGACCGCTTTCTGATCTCTTTCGGAAATACCGATGAGATCTTTGCGGTTTCCGTTTCAAAAAGAGGAACACTTGGCAGAAAGTATTTTTACGGTCTTATCCTTATGCCTTATATAGGCTGGAGCGGCGGCACTCTGCTTGGCGCGGTCGCGGGTAATACCCTTCCCGAGATCGTTATTTCAGCTCTTGGAATCGCCATTTACGGTATGTTCATCGCGATCCTTGTTCCTGCGGCAAAGAAGCATAGAGCTACTGCGCTCTGCATTATAACTGCCGCACTTCTCGGTTGCGCTTTTAAGTACATTCCTGGACTTAACAGTATTTCGGCAGGCTTTGTGATTATCATCTGCGCAGTTCCGATAAGCCTTATTTTTGCGGCATTTGCACCTATTTCCGCTGAGGAAAACGATGAAAAGGAGGCGCAGGAAAATGGTTGATTTTGCAAAATTTCTTTCCTACCTTCTCGTTATGGCAGGGGTCACATATCTTGTGCGTATGCTCCCCTTGGTTTTGGTCAGAAAAAAATTCGAAAACCGTTTTATTCGTTCATTTCTCTATTACATACCTTATGCCGTGCTCGGCGTTATGACCGTTCCTGCGGTTTTCTATTCCACAGGAAGCATGCTTTCGGCGGCAGTAGGCTTTATTGCCGCGCTGACGATGGCGTATTTTGAAAAAAGCCTTATTACGGTGGCTTCCACAGCCTGCGGAGCTGTTCTTATAGTGGAGCTGCTCGAAAAATTTCTCTGAAACGGAGATATATTATGAAAAACGAAACATATAAGCTTTATTCGAGCCTGCCGATCTACAGCCGTCATAAAACATGGGCGGAGATCGATCTTGAAGCACTCAGGCATAATTACAGACTGCTGAAAAAGCATACTGATTCCGCACGCATGATCTGTGTGCTCAAGGCAGATGCTTACGGTCACGGAGCAGACAGCTGTGCCCGTGCGCTTCTCAGCGAGGGATGTGACTTCTTTGCTGTTTCCTGCATCGAAGAAGCCGTTGCTCTCCGTCAGGTCTGCACAGAGCTTGGTAAGCATGCCGATATACTTCTGCTTGGGTATACTTTGCCTTATTCCGCAGGTATCCTTGCTGAGCGGGATATAATCCAGACGGTCTTTTCTCTCGAATATGCTATGGCTCTGAATGAAGAGGCACGCAGGCAGGGAAGGGTGGTCCGCACCCATATCAAGCTTGATACGGGCATGAACCGTCTCGGCTTTGGGGCTCAGGACGGTGAATCCGCTGTCAGTGCCGCAGAGGATATTGAGGAGGTATGTGCTTTTGAAAATCTGAAGGTTGAGGGAATGTTTACTCATTTTGCAAAGGCGGATGAAGAGCCTGCCTCAGAGGATGCAACACTTCTTCAGTATTCTCGATTTGAAAAAGTCAATTCCATACTTTGCGAAAAGGGAATCAATATTCCGTTTTTACATGTTGCAAACAGCGCGGCATCGGTCCGTTATCCTTCTCTTCATCTTAACGGTGTGCGCGAAGGTATCCTTCTCTACGGAGCAAGGGCTTCCGAGATCGCGGATCTTGATGGACTTCGTCCCGTTATGAGCCTTAAAACGGTAATTTCTCATATACATATATTAAAGGCAGGACAGGCGGTCAGCTACGGCGGTATATTCACCTCCGAGACCGAACGAACTCTTGCTACTATCCCGATCGGCTATGCCGATGGGTTTATTCGAGCCTTCGGCGGTGCAAGGGTCAGCGTTGAGACAAAGGACGGGAGCATCGAAGCCGAGATCGTTGGAAGGATATGCATGGATCAATGCATGATAGATATAACGGGAACATCTGCCCGTGTCGGCGATGTGGTCACACTTTTCGGTGATACAAGAGAGCGGCTTTACGATCTTGCCGAGCGCGCGGGAACGATTGATTATGAATGCCTATGTCTGATATCGGGCAGAGTACCGAGAGTTTATAAATAAAACGGAGGCAATATGCCTATGGTTATAAAAAATACTGCTATAAAAAGATGGATCGCGGCTTTTCTCGCTTCTCTTGTCTTGCTGACGCTCTCTGCCTGCAGTGCTTCGGAGATGTCTGAAGGAGATGCCGACGATACCGAATTTTCATTTTCGTCACTTGAGGTAATGCCGTCTGCCGATTCGAGCATTCAGACGGGAAATAACATCCCTTTGCCTTCGGAATTTACAGTTCTCTGCGAGAAGGGAACAGAGGGTGATTTCTTTGCTTCAATGGAGGATACTGATATTTTCAGCAAGACTGTTTTTGAGCGTAATGCTCAGCTTTATGAGCAGTACGGCGTCCTTCTGAAGGAGGAGACCGAGGCGGATATCGTAAACAGAGTTAAGAACGATATGCTCTCGGAGGACAAGGGATATGACATGCTCCTTCTTTTTGCGCCTTCATCTGCCTCTCTCATAACGGCAGGGGCTCTTGCGGATCTGGAATCGATAGCGGGCTTTGATGGCGCGGCAAAGGGATATTCTGAGCAGATAATCAGAGATCTTTCCATCGGCGGCAGAACCTTCCTCGCCGCAGGAGATGCAACTCCTTCTCTTATCCGTTCGGCTTCGGCGGTGCTTATAAATAATGAGCTGGCGAAAATGGTAACAGAGGGAAACAGTATCTATTCTGTTGTTAAAAACGGACGTTTTACATATGAAGCCATGCTGAATCTTTCGGGGGCTCTGACTGAGCTTAACGGTGCAGAAGATGCTGTCGATCCTTCATCTGCCATAAGAGCCGGTGCCGAGGATGCGCTTAATCTCTTTCTTGCCGGGGGCGGTAAGTTTTTCACGGTCGATGCGGTGACAGACGTTCCTTCCGCGGCGGATTTTGAGGGTGATAATTCCGAGATCTACAGCTCTGTAATGTCTCTTTTCGGCATATCTGCGGATGATTCCGAGGAAAATGACATCAATACAGCCGCTGTAACTCCTCTTTTCACCGTTTCAAGCATAGGTGAGCTTGAAGCTCTTGCCGCCGAAAACGCGCCCTTCTCGGCACTTCCAATGCCGAAGATGTCGGTAATTCAGGAGAATTATTATTGCAATATTGATATTTCGAGGGCAGTATTTACCGCGCTTCCTTTGGGAAGCGGCGAGATCGGGATCTCGGTTATGAATCTCATCTACAGTATTTCGGAGAGCATTACGGATTCTATTCTCGGTGCTTGTGATCACGAGAATAGCGGAACTGCCCGTATGGTCTATGAAAGCATGAGTGCCGAGGTGCTTACCCTATTCGGCTTCGGAGATCTGCAGTCTCTGATGGTCTCCTGCGTAAATGAACGCACCGCCGCAAAGGTATTTGCCATGAGAGCCGCTGAGCGCAGTACGGCAGCCGCAGCCGCTTTATCTATCATAGCGGAAAAATTCTCGGCGGGAAATCATTAAATTCAGGCGTTAAACATCGAAATCTTAATGAGGACCGCTCTTCCATGGAATATATAAAGGCTGAGGCAGATACTTAAAAGTATCTGCCTCAGCCTCTTTTAGTAACTGAAAACCGTGAAAGTTTTCGATTGTTTTTTGTGTCTAAAAGTGTTTTTACAGCTTATAATGCTTACTCAGTCGGCAGATCGAAGGCGGCGAGACCTGAATAACCCATGGGGAGATATGCGCGGTCGCCTACGACAAGTGTTGCCGAGGGATGTCCTTTATTCTCAAAGCTATAAGTACCAACCAAAGTGGGTGCGGCGGTATGGTCTCCGTCCGCAAACTTATAGATCGAATATTTACCGCTGTAGCGATGTGCCACAAAGAGATAATCTCCGCAAACTGTGGGAACACCTACGCCTGTTTTCACACCATATTTTATACGAGCGGGATTGGAGGCTGCCGAAATCGTGTAATTGGTAGCGCCTTCAACCGAAGGATCAAAAGAATAGATATAATCTCCTACTACGGCGAAGATTCTCTCACCATCAGAACAGATACCGCTGTTCTGATTAACGCCGCTATTCCAATATGTTACAACGGGAGCATCATAGCTTCCGTTCTCTCCGAAATCAAGGAGCGCCGAAGGATTACCGGTTGTGGCAACCACCATAAGATATCGGTTGTTTACGCTCTTATCCGAGATCAAATGCTGATATACCATGGTGTACTCCGTATAGGATGCCACTCTCACGATATTGTCAAGATCACGGATATCGATAAGGCTGGACATGCTTCCGTTCTGCACAAGAACATATTTTGAAGCGGGAGAAACAGTCAGATCGCAATATGCGGTTGCGTTTGCAGCCTTGAACTTGGTCATAAGCGTGAGCTTTGTTTTATCATTCCCATCAAATTCATAAACGCAAAGTCCTGCGGTGGATTCTGCGGTATAAACTCTGCCGTCGTCACCGATATCTATCGCCATAGTGATATCCTGAGAAGGTATCTGATTCAAAACCGTCATATCTGTATCGAGAACATAAATACCGTCTGTGCCTGCTGCAACATACAGCTTGCCGTCATGCTCGACAACTTCCCATATCTGAGTATCCGTCTTGAATACCTCAGGATTAGTGAAGCCAAGAGTTTCAAGATCAGCGGCATCTGCCCAGCCGGAAAGATCATATTCTTCATCGGTAAATACGGTGCTGTCATCGTTTTCACTCTTACCGAGAGCAAGGTCTGTTTTGTAAATATAGAGACCGTTTGAATAGCCCACGATATAGAGGTAACCGTCTGCCATGTCACAGTCAACTATGGGGAAGTTGCGGACAGCGGTGGTATCAAAGGGCATCATAACAGCATCGGTTGTGTCTATATTGCTGTAGCCCGTCTCGCCATTCTTCGCCTGGATATTTATATGGGCTATTCTAACGGGAAGCTTGGGATTTGTCATGTCATATACATAGAGACCGCAGAAGCAATCGGAAAGGAATGCGTATTTACCGCTAAGAGTAACTCTCCAAAGGTCGGGAGAATGATAATAGCAAGCTCCGTCACTGCGTGCAACAGAGATCTTCTTCGGCTTTGCGGGATCGGTAAGATCGAATATATCCATGCCGTTTCCGAGACCGTATCTCGCGCTATCGAGGCTCTGATAATCGCGGAAATAGTGACCTGTTGCGGCATAGAGGATGCCATTACGAATGGTAACACCGTCACCTCTGCCGCTGAGAGTAAGCTCCGTAACGTATTTGGGGTTGTCGGGGTCTCTAACATCAAGCACCTCAACAGCGCACCAGCCCCAGCAGCCGCAGTAGATATAACCGTTATAAAAAGCAACATCCTGACATTCGCCAAGGTTATAATAAGCGGTAACCACGGGATTATAAAGATCGGAAATATTTACTATTCCCGCGCCGAAAACTCGGTCTGCGATATAGCAGTAATCGCCGCTGGTATCAATACCTGTGGCATGCTCGGCAGAGTCGATACGCGAAGCAAATTTAGGATTGCTTCGATCCGTGATATCATAAATGAAAACACCGGAGGCACGGGCTGTTATGATCAGTCCGTTGCCGTCATCCGTCATTACCATCTGACGAAGATCTCCGATATCCTCTATGGTATTGATGAGAGTGGGATTCAGCCCATTTGCCTCATAAATATAGAGATTTCCGTCTCCGATGACGTAGATATATTCACCGTCATCGCTTACGATAATATCGCGGCACTGTGAAATGCCTTCGACCTTGCTTGTAGTTTCGCTTATGCCAGAAAAAGGGATACTGATAGTATCCCATTTTTCCGACGCCAGCATATATGAGCCCCTGGGGGCATCATAGAGAGATGCATCTGTTTCATCAACGCTGATATCACCGATATGAACTGTAGCAAGAGCAGAGCCAAGCTCAAATTTAACGGTGGTTTCTGTGCCCGTAGCTGTCAGGGGCATTGATATCTCGCTCCAAGCAGAGGAGAGCGAATAGCTGTTGGTTTGCAGTACCGTTCCGGAGGAATCAAGCACCGAGACCTTTACCGTTGTATATACATCTTCTGTATAAGCCTTGAAAGAAACAACAGCGGTCTTATCTGCGGTAAGAGCGCTTGGGAGATAATAGATAAGTCCCAGATCTCCGGTTTCTTCACGCTTAATTACATATGAATCCTTCACTGTTTCATCATTATCCATCATAATATTTCCATAGTCTGTACCGAAGAAGGTAAGCCCATTGGGGAGTCGGATCTCCGCTCCGCTTACACCCTGGAGTGCAGAAGAGCTGATGTCCGTAACTGTACCGGAGCATATCAGAGAGCTTACGCTCGAACCTACAAAGGCTCTGTCGCCGACCCTTGTAACGCCATAGTCAACGAAAACGCTTGTGATGCCGGAAACAAAATCGGCAGAAAAGATAGGCTGAGGGCGGCTTCCGCTGAGAGTTCCCAGTTCGGTATACCATGTGGAATGATATTGAGGATAGCCACCTTCGGGTATATTCGGCATTTCACCCTCGCCGCGGAGAATGAGAGCATAATTCTCTCCGTCCTCAAAAACGCTGTATTTGATTTCCGATTCGGTAAATGTAATATTACCGTCGGTAACTACCGTTTCTGCGAGAGGGATATTGACAAGAGTCATGCTTTCGCTGTAGCTGCTCTGATCTATCGCCGAATCATAGGTATAATCGGTGCCGGCAGCCAGCTTAACAGCACCGCCGTTTACGAGGACATCCCAAACGATGCTTTCTTTATCATTGGAAGAATTTATAACTCCTTCTTTGTACATTCCGAGGGATATTTCATAAATATTTGTGTCTGCATAGGATGCATCATGCCTCGGATCGGTTGCGTAGTCGGTATAAATTATCTTAATTTCATCTGTTGATGTGTTTTTCCAGATCTCGTAACCGCATATGCTGATATCGCTTGTATAGTGAGAGCTGAAATTAACTACCGTAATGGCAAAATAAGTTCTTTGCTCGGTGGATCTTGAAACAAGAGTTTTGCCGCTGATTTCGCCGTCTTTATAGATGGCAAATTTTTTGATCTTTTCGCTTGCGGGTGTGCCGTCTTCAGAAATCAGATCGGTGACCTTGTTTGCCGTAGCGGTAACAAGACCGCCGTATTCTACGAGCTCAAATCCATCATTTGCTGTTGCTTTTTCAAAATACATAACTCCGCGAAGACCGTTAGTAATTATGTCTCCGTCAGAATTTTTATAGGATTTGTTGCGTATCTCCCAGCCGTCAAAGTGCATACCGCTTTTTACAACGTTCAGCTTTATCGTCGCCAGGGTGTAGCCTGCTTCTCTTATTGCAGCCGCCGCCTCCTCGCTGTTTACCGTAAAGGTAAGATCTGCGCTGTCGGTGAAAGGCTGAGCAGTGAGAGACGAAGCCACATTTTCCGCTGTACCCTCAAAGGTTACATTAGTAATAGTACATCCGCTGAAGAAGTCAGCAGGAAGTGTTGTAACATTTTCGGGGACGATAACATTTGTTATGCTCGATCCTGTAAATGGAGTTGTGATCGTTCCCGTAAGCTTTGCAGGGGTTGCCCTATTGGGAAGAATTACCGTTGTAGCGGGAATGTTCTTGAATGGGGCGGTCATATCATATGACCATTTCACAACTCCGCTGAGGTCAATAGTTCCCTCGGGTGTTCCCTCCGGACCGTAAGTTGTAAGAGCTTTTGCATTTTGCCAAAGTCTTCCTGCATATTCCTTGATATGCCCGGGGAGCACGACCTTCGTGCAGTTATCCATATCGTTAAAAGCGTTCCAGTCACTCCACTGTGCGCTTTCATTATTCATCATCTTATACGGAACAGATATGCCGTCTGCCAGTTCTATGTAAAATTCCTTTACATAAGAAGCATATGATTTTATAAAATTGATCCACACGGTTGAATTGAAATATATCTGAGTTGCGGAGCTTGTAACAGTCAGGGTCAGTCTTCCGTTCAGAAGCTTCCATTCCATAGAAACATTGTTGCCGGAGCCTGTGTAAGAGCCCGTTACAGGCTTGCCGATGCCCGGATTCGCCTCCATATATGCGGTAACGGTTTCATTTGCCGTAGCGTCGATAAGAGCGTTAGGACAGCCCTCAAATGCGCCATCGTCAATTGTTGTTACAGTCGCACCTACAACTATGCTTTCGAGCGAAGTACAGCCTGCAAATGTGGTTGCATCAATGGTTGTAAATGCCACGCCCGTGCTGTCTGCCGAATTTGATGTAGGAAGGATCACCTTCACAGCCGATGTGCATCCCGAAAGCAGATTCTTAAAGGAATTTGCCGGTGAATAATCTTTATCCGCAGTCCAGCCCCTCAGATCTATAACATTGTCTGTACCCGAGCCATTGCCGATCCATACCTTTGTAAGGCTGGTGCATCCGCTGAAGAGACCTACAGATGAAGAAACTTTTAATCTAGTCATTGTTGCAAAATGTATGCTTTTAGCCGCTGTCCAATCTGCATAGAGAGCTGCCTGTTGATGCCTGACGAAGCTATCGACTTCGATATGCTCGGTGATCGGAGCATATTTTGCCTTCCATTCGGTCATTGACATTCCGGTTGTGTTGCAGTTCGCGTCCCAATAAAAAGTGGCGGTATTACCCGGATTAATGATATGCATAGTCTTGCTTTGGGCATCGTATTCCCATTCGAAATAATTGCCCCATGGCGCAGTCTTATCTCCTTCCGGACCGAAGCTTCCTGAAGAAGGAATAGTGTCCTCTGCCGCAGCGATAATGGATAAAGCGGTTAACAAAACCGCGGCTATCACTGCCAACAGCAGAAATTTCTTGAATTTTTTCATTTTTTTCTCTCCTTTTCTATTGAAAAAATTATACAAATAAATTTTAACATATTTTTTTATAAAACGCATTGCAATTTCGAATCAAAATATGGTATAATTAAACCTAAACATGAAGAAAGGCAAGATCATACATATGAAAAATTTGAATATTGTGAACGAATGCTTTGCAGACCTTAATCCGCGGGTATATGGATATGACCACTGTCCGCCCGGGCGCGCCGTTGGGCCAAAGGCTGTGAATTACACAATGATACATTATGTGGAAAGCGGAAAGGGTACTCTTCAGAAAAACGGGGAGGTCTGGCAGGTTCTTCCGGGGCATGCTTTTATCATAAACGCAGGCGAGATTGCGACCTATACTGCAGATGAAGAGGATCCTTGGTTTTATCGCTATATAAGCTTTGACGGTGCACTTTCAAAGGACTTTTCAAGGCTTCCGCCCGTATTTGAAAGCTCACCTGATTTTTTCAGAGCTGTCTGCGATGTGACAAAGATGCCCTGCAAAAGAGAATCTAAGCTTGCCTCTCTGCTCTTTGATTGGCATAGTGAGCTTTGCGCCGCGGATATACGGCAAACCGATGATTATACCGAGGCTGTTAAGCAATATATCAACGATAATTATATGCTTGATCTCAGTATTAAACAGATGGCAGAAAAACTGTTTATTTCTCAAGGACATCTCGGCAGAGTTTTCAAAAAGGCCACGGGGCAGAGCGTTCAGGAATATATAGTTGATATCAGATTGAAGCATGCAAAGCATTGCTTTGCTGAAAATATGTCGGTAACAGAAGCGGCAGGCTCCTGCGGCTTCAGTGATGTTTCGAATTTCTCAAAGCTTTTTAAAAAGCGTGTTGGAATATCTCCTCAGCAGTATAAAAAGTCTCTTAATTTCAAATATAGCGTAGAAGAAAAATAATACCGAATAAAAGGGTATCTCTGAAAAATTTAATTTGAACTGCTAAACAATAATTTAGGGAATAGTTAGTTAATACACTATGAGATCCTTCGCCGAGGCTCAGGATGACAATAAGGGATCGTTAACTTAGTTTCCTACTGTTAAGTCAATCGTAATTTTACGTAGGAAGAATTGCGAACAGTACAGTACTGTCA
>JAFTXK010000126.1 GCA_017461635.1 Clostridia bacterium
CGTCCCTAAAAGACATGGAGTTGTTGAAGATTTTTGAATGATAAACGGGACGTCGAGGACGCCGTCCCCTACAAAAATGTTCTCATCTCACCGCTAAATTATTGTTTATCTTTTGATATATTTTAGTTTTGTAATTTTAAAACAATAAACATCCCATCAAATGTTGGGATGTTTATTGTCTTTTATTCGCGAACTGTTTTTTACAGCTCTTTTTTACTTATTATCAAGCTCCGCCGTAGCTTATTCAACTATTTCGGTAACGGTGCTCCAATCATAGATAGCAGCCATCAGCTTATTCCACTGAAGCACACCGATTATTCTCTCCTCGGAATATGCTTCGATAAGCTCCTCTTCCGTCATATCATATTCCTCGCAGTAGGTTGCAATGCCCTCAGCCAATTCCTCATCCGTGACCTCAAGTCCCTCAGCCTTTACGATAGAATAGATAACTATATCTTCCTTAATATAATTCTCCGCATATTCTCTGAGTGATTCATCATCCATGCCCACATACATTGAAAGGAACTCTTCATATTCAATGCCGTATTCATAAGCATAAAGCTCATAGTTTGCGCGCGAAGACCAGTAAAGTGCTTCAACTGCCTTTTCGGGTATCTCGATAGCAGTTACATCTTCCATAATGAGCGCCCAAAGATCTGCAGAAGCTTCCTCCTTAACACTATTGGCTCTTTCCTGCTCAAGATAACCTTTATAGTAAGTCATAAATGAATCTACCGTCTCACAGCCCTCAGAACCGAAATGATCCTTGACAAATTCATCCGTAAGCTCGGGGGCAACGGGATCGCCCTCTATATAATGAACCGTAACGGTAAATACAGTCTCCTGTCCTGCAAGATCTGGAGAGTTTTTGTATTCATCGGGGAATGTTACATTATAGCTGACAGTCTCACCGGGCATAACGTCATACATTCCGTCTGTAAATCCGGGAATATAACCGCTGTTTTCGGAAAGGATTATCGAAACATTCTGTGCAGAGCCGCCCTGGAAAGCAACACCGTCAAGAGTACCAACATAGTCAACGCAAATAGTATCTCCCTCTGCGGTCTTACGGTCTGTGATCTGTGAAGGAACAGCCTCAGCTTCAAGAAGCTCATTTATCTTCTCGTTTATATAGTCATCATTTATTTCATAGGTAGCGACCTCCACAGAAAGCCCCTTATATTCACCGAGGGTAACATAAGCGGTGAGGTCTTCATTCATATAATCAATTGTATATTCGATGTCAACACCTTCGGGAATATAGCTTTCCAGAGTGGGAGCTGTATCAGCGGAAGTATCGGCAGATGTATCAGAGGCTGCGCCTGTATCTGTGTCAGTGTCGGTATCTTTTCCGATATATTCGGAAAGCTGACATGAGGAAAGCGCAAGGATCATTACCAGCGCAAAAATAATAAGAAGTGTTTTTCTGAAATTCATTTTTGTAACCTCCTTTGGCGATGGTTCGCCGATTTTTAAAGTATAACATAAAACCGAGTGAAAATAAAGTCTTTTCGCACATTGTTTACAATTTATATAATGCGCGATAAAAATTTTCACTCGGTTTATTCTCAGTTCTTTTTTATTCCGTCCCTATATTCCTTCGGAGGCTTGCCCATTTCCTTTTTAAATATCTTTGAAAAATACTGAACATCCATAATACCGCAATGCAGAGCCACTGTCTGGATCTGAAGATGTGTGGTTGCAAGAAGATGAGCTGCATGCTTGATGCGTTTTTCTCTGATATACTCGGTGATGCTCTTTCCTGTCTCCTTCTTAAAGACCGTGGAAAGATATCCGGGGCTAACCTTTTGCTCGGCGGCAAGAGAGCTGAGAGCGAGATTTGCCGAAATATTGGAATCGATCATAACTATGACCTTCTGAACCAGCGGCGAATATTCATTTATAGAATGCTTGCGCACGAGACGGCAATAAGCTCGGAACATCTCCATCATCATATCGGGAGTTTCGCCGACCGAGGAAAACTGCTCGATCTTCTTTGCAAATCCGGAGGAAACGCTGTCAAGATATATCGGGTGAACTCCGCCGTTCTCTGCCGCCTTTCTGAGAAGAGTATTCATGATTATGCAATAGTTCTTCATATTTCTGAGAGGATCTGCTGCGCGCATTTCAAAATCCTGTGCAGAGAATTTTGAGAGCAGCGAGCCCGCCTTATGAAGCTGCCCCAGCTTTACCGCTTCTATCATTTCATTCTCACATTCGTAGCGCATCTCCATATTTTTCATATTGACAAGAACATCGTCAAATTCATCGATAATGGGAGAGGCAGGAGTACTATTTTCCTTATTTACATCTACCATCGTAAAAGCCGATCTTCCCCAGATCCGCTCGCCGAGAACCTCGAGCATTGAAAAGATCGGGTTTTCGCCGGTAATTACAGGAAAGCTTTGAAAAAACTTTTCAAAAATACTTTGATTTTTCGGCTGTATTCCGTTTTTTTCTCCGATCTCAAGCAATTGAACATGAGAAAACTGAGAATGAATATAAGGTCCTATAAAAAATACCGTTTTTGATGGCATTTCGGGCAGTAAAAAATAGATATAGGAAAAACTGAAGCTATCAGTCATTTTATAGACAATGTTCGGTTCTAAAACGGGAAGAAAATTACCGACAGTCATTCCTTCCGGATCTATCGAGGTAAACATTGGTTCAAAACTCTTCCCAAAGATCTGTATCAGTGGATCTCCGAGCGAGGCAAAGGAAACGCCGATATGATTTTTCTTCAAGGTGTCACAAAAAAACTGCAGTTCATTATTATAAAACATGCGAAATTCTCCCTCGAAAATAATTTTTAAGCAAAAATCCCTAAGTATAAGGTTATTATAACACGCTTTTTGTGTAATTGCAATAGAAGTTTTTTCGATAATGTGAAGAAAATACAAAAAAAGATTAAAATATTACTCACGGTATTTGAGAAAATAATTTATACTAAAAGCAGTGAAGTTTTCGCTCGAAAAAAACAAGAAAAGAGGAAAAATTATGAAAAAGCTGGTTCAAATGGATGCCAAGGGGCATCGCAAATTCGGCATCCGAGACAGTATTGCTTATGCGGCAGGCGATCTTGGATGTAACATGAGCTTTGCGCTTAAGGGCACAATGGCTCTCTTTTGGACTCAGGTGATGGGAATGGGTCTTTGGTATTCGCTTCTTTTGGTCATCGTGCAATTCTGGGATGCTATCAACGACCCGCTTATAGGCACAATAATCGATGCGGACAGACGTAAGTACAAGAGAAATAAGTTCCTTGCTTACATTTGGTTCGGTTCCATCGGTCTTATAGTCGGCGGAGCTTGCTGCTTCCTGCCCTTCCCTCAGGCACCTGTTTGGGCTAAGTTTATCATCTTTATCGCAGGATACGTAATCTGGGATGCCTTCTATACCATCGCAAATGTTCCTTACGGCTCCCTTCTTTCCCTTATATCGAATGTTCCCGCAGACAGAGCTTCTCTCTCCGCATGGCGTTCGATAGGATCTATGGTGGGCAATATGCTTCCCATGGTCATCCTTCCCTTTATTATCTATAATCCCGATAAGTCTCTCAACGGCTATAAAGTATTCCTCGCGGCACTTATCATGGGTGTTCTCGGATTTATCTGCTTCCAGTTTATGATCAAAAATACCGAGATCCGAGTTGAAACAGAGGTCAAGGTAAATGAGGATCAGCCCAAGTTCAATGTATTCAAAGCATTGAAAAACTTCGCATGCAACCGTCCCGCAGTCGGCGCAACCATTGCCGCTATGGGTATGTTCATCGGTATGCAGGGAGCTGCAACTGCTGTTTCCGTAGTTTTCCAGATCTATTTCAAGAATCCTAAGATCTCGGGTATCGTTCAGCTCTTCGCTATGATCCCGATCGTTGTTTTCACCCCTCTCGCGCGTAACATGGTTACAAAATACGGTAAGAAAGAGCTTTCGGTCGTTGGTGCAATATGCTCCATTATCGGCGGTCTCGGACTGTTTATCATCACACCCAATAATACCGGTCTTGATCTTGTGATCTATATCCTTTGCCAGCTTATTTACAGCCTTGGACTCGGTATCTACTCCACAGTTTCTTGGGCTATGATGGGTGACGCTATCGACTACAACGAGTGGAAAACAGGCAGACGCGAGGAAGGCGTTGTATATTCGCTCCATTCCTTCTTCCGTAAACTTGCTCAGGGCGTAGGTCCCGCAGTTGCTCTCGTTATTATGAACAGCCTCGGTTATGTTAATAACGCTGTAGATGAATTCGGAAATGCAAAGATCGATGTTACTCTTCTCTCTTGGGATGTGGCTGTCAACCTTCGTGTTCTCGTTGCTGCGCTCTTCCTTGTTGCGGCAATAATGCAATTTGTGGGTCTTGCACTTATCTATAATCTTGATAAGAAAACCCTCGCCAAGATGAATAAAGATCTCGGACGCGATGTTGAAGCGGACGCTGTTCCTTCGGCAGTATCACAGGACGCATAAATATAATTGACTTTTCCGATGCCCGATGATATAATATTATCGGGCATCGTTTTATAATTATTTTAGGAGGAATCAAAATTGAGAAATGTAGTAAACTTTAATGCAAAATGGGCATTTACAAAGAGCGTTTGTGATATACCCGCAGAGATCCCGAAGGATTGGTACTTTGTAAATCTTCCCCATACTTGGAATGCCATAGACGGTCAGGACGGCGGAAATGACTACTTCCGCGGCAGATGTCTATATGCAAAGAAATTCGATAAGATGGATCTGCCCGAGAGCGACAGATATTATCTTGAAATAAACGGCGCGAATTCTTCCGCTGAGGTTTATCTCAACGGCAAGAAGCTCGCTGAGCACCATGGCGGATATTCTACATGGAGAGTTGATCTTACGGAGACTATGGAGCGGGATAACCTGCTCGTTATCGCTGTAGACAACTCCGCAAATCAGACCGTTTATCCCCAGGTTGCAGACTTCACCTTCTATGGCGGTCTCTACCGTGATGTTAACCTTATCTGCGTAAGCGAATCTCACTTCGATCTCGACTATTACGGAGGTCCCGGCATAATGGTAACTCCCATAGTCGAAGGTAAGGATGCAAAGGTCACAGCCGAGGTTTGGCTGACAAACGGAAAATTCGGACAGTCGATCCGCTATACAGTTGTTGATGCAGAGGGCAATACAGTCTGTGAAAAAACAGACAGTGAAACAAAGGTGACCTTTGATATTGCAAATGTTCATCTCTGGCACGGACGCAAGGATCCCTATCTCTACAGCCTGCGCGCTGAGCTCATGGAGGATAATAAGATTCTTGATACTGTGTCGGCACGCTTCGGCTGCCGAAGCTTCAAGGTCGATCCGGATAACGGCTTTATCCTCAACGGTGAGGAATATCCCCTTCGCGGTGTTTCCCGTCACCAGGACAGATGGGGAATAGGTAATGCTCTTCTGCCCGAGCATCATGCAGAGGATATCGAGCTTATCATGGAGGTCGGTGCAACAACTATCCGTCTTGCGCACTATCAGCATAATCAGTATTTCTATGATCTATGCGACGAAAAGGGGCTTGTTATCTGGGCTGAGATCCCTTATATTTCTCAGCATATGGCAACAGGACGTGAAAATACTATCTCTCAGATGAAGGAGCTCATCACACAGAATTATAATCACCCCTCCATCGTAGTTTGGGGTCTCTCAAATGAGATCACCATGAAGGGTGATGATGATCCTGATCTCCTTGAGAACCATAACATCCTCAACGATATCTGTCATGAGATGGATAAAACGCGTCTTACCACCATCGCGGCAGTTTCCCCCTGCTCTATAGACAGTCCTTATATTCAGATACCCGATCTGGTTTCATATAACCACTATTTTGGTTGGTACGGCGGCGATACAACTATGAACGGTCCTTGGTTCGATAATTTCCACAAGCGCCATCCCAATATCCCGATAGGATGCTCAGAATACGGATGTGAGGCTCTTAACTGGCATACCTCAAATCCCACCCAGGGCGACTATACCGAG
>JAFTXK010000127.1 GCA_017461635.1 Clostridia bacterium
ACTTAAAATAAAATCCGTAGCTCTCAACCCGATAACCTTGCCCGAAGAGGATGAAGAACTGATAAAAACTGCTCAGAAAAATGCCATACTTCGCGATCCCACCATGGCGGCGGCTCATCTTGCAGGCGCACAGGCGGATGCAATGAAGGCAGCGGCAAGCAACGAAGCCGGCGCAATGACGGGCTTTATGGGCTTCGGAATGGCACAGCAGGCAGGCGGCGCAAACATCGGAAATCTTTTCACAATGGGCGCACAGCAGGAAAAATCTGTTCCTGAAACTGATGGCTGGAAATGCAATTGCGGCGCGGTAAATGAAGGTAAATTCTGCACCGAATGCGGCGCAAAAAAATCCGAGGACGGCTGGAAATGCACCTGCGGTGCTGTAAATAAGGGAAAGTTCTGCTCGGAATGCGGAGCAAAAAAGCCTGCGGGAGCACCTCTCTACCGTTGCGATAAATGCGGATTTGAGCCCGAAGATCCGAAGAATCCTCCTAAGTTCTGTCCCGAATGCGGCGATAGATTTGACGATGGAGATGTTATGTAAAAATTGCTTTTTTTGGAGGCGGTGATTGCATATTGAATACTATTAAAGAATATAAATGTCCTTGCTGTAACGGAGCTATAGCCTTTGATAGCGAGATCCAAAAATTAAAATGCCCTTATTGCGATACAGAGTTTGAAATAGAAACGCTGATGTCTTATGATGAAGATCTGAAAAAGGATGGCTCGGATTCACTTGAATGGGAGCTTGAAGGGGGCAGAGAATGGCATGAAGGTGAGACTGAGGGAATGCGAGTCTATTCATGTAAATCTTGCGGCGGCGAGATCATATGCGATGAGACGGCTGCGGCAACAAAATGCCCTTATTGCGGTAATCCTGTTGTCTTTATGGGGCAATTCAAGGGTGATCTGCGTCCGGACTATGTGATTCCCTTTAAGCTTGATAAAAAAGCAGCTATAGAAGCACTAAAAAAGCATTTTAAAGGGAAAAAGCTTCTGCCCAAAGTATTTTCAAGCGAAGCCCATCTTGATGAGCTAAAGGGGATTTATGTTCCCTTTTGGCTCTTTGATGCTCAGACCGAATCGAATATACGTTATAAGGGCACACAGGTGAGATTTTGGAGCGACAGTAAATATAATTATACGCAAACAAATCATTTTTCTCTGATTCGAGGCGGCCTTCTTGACTTTGAAAGAGTTCCTGTTGACGGCTCTACCAAAATGGCGGATGATCTCATGGAATCTCTCGAACCCTACTGTTTTGATGATGCCGTGGATTTTCAAACGGCGTATCTTGCGGGATATTTTGCTGACAGATATGATATTTCGTCAGGACAAAGTATTGCCCGTGCTAATGAACGCATCAAGCGGAGCGTTGCGGATGAATTCATGAGAACTACAGCGGGATTTTCGGGCATACATATTGAAAACAGCAGTGTGAGGCTCGGAAAAAATTCTGCCAAGTATGCCCTGTACCCTGTGTGGTTGCTTTCCACCTCTTGGAAAGACAAGAATTACATATTTGCCATGAATGGGCAGACCGGTAAGCTTGTGGGAGATCTTCCTATGGATAGATCCGCTTATCGCAAATGGCTGTTTGGGATAGCGGGTTCTGTCGGCATTGCCGTGTTCCTTATTCTGACCCTTCTCTGGTTCTTGTAAGGAGGTGTCGATATATGAAGAAAATAACAATTTCAATATATTGTGCCTTGGCACTTCTCTTGGCTTTTTCTTTTTCTGTATCAGCAGAATCTTATCCTCCGAGATTGGTTGATGAGGCAGATATTTTGACATTGAGTGAAGAACAAATTCTTTCCGAAAAACTTGATTCCGTCAGGGAAAAATATTCCCTCGATGTTGTCATAGTGACAGTCTTCAGTCTTGATGGCAAATGGGCAACTGAATATGCCGATGATTATTATGATTACGGCGGTTACGGCGATGATGGTATTCTTCTTCTGCTCAGCATGGAAGAACGCGATTGGGCTGTCAGCACAAAGGGATATGGTATGACCGTCTTTACCGATGCAGGTATTGATTATATGATGGATCAGATATTGGACGATCTTTTGGACGATCATTATTATGATGCTTTTTCGGAATTTGTTTCATTATGTGACGATTTTTCCGATAATGCCGCGAACGGAAAAATTTATGATATAGGCTCTTTGCCAAAGGGTGAATTTCCGATCTTCAAATATGTAATTATTGCTTTTGCAGTGGGTTTTTTAATTGCTTTTATTGCAACGGCGGTAATGAAAGGACAGTTGAAAAGCGTGCGTCCTGCATATAATGCGGCAAGTTATATTAAAAACGGAAGCTTTAAGGTTACCGAAAGCAGAGATCTGTTCCTCTATAGTACCATTACAAAAACTCCCCGTCCGCAAAATAATTCTTCGGGCGGCAGAGGAGGCTCCTCGGGACATTTTTCTGCTTCGGGCTCACGTCATGGAGGCAGAAGCGGAAAATTCTGAATAAAAAACGCATCAGCGCGGCTGATGCGTTTTTTATTATTCCGACATCTTTTTGATGTCATAGGGTGTGGTCTGATAAACGAAATAGTTAAGCCAGTTGGAATATAGCAGGTTTGCATGGGAACGCCATGTGACAATTGGGTCTTTGCTGTCATCGTCATTTGGATAATAGTTCTTTGGAACGGAAATGGGCAGACCTGCGTTTTTATCGCGCTGATATTCTTTTTCAAGAGTTCTCGGATCATATTCCGAATGTCCTGTGATGAATATCTGCTTTCCGTTCTTGGAGGTAACGGCATAAACGCCTGCTTCCTCGGAGGAAGCGATGATCTTCAGCTCCGGAACTGCTTCTATATCTTCTCTCTTTACAGTGGTATGGCGCGAATGAGGAACATTGAAAATATCGTCGAATCCTCGCAGAAGTATCGAGCGAACATAATCAGCTTTATGGGAAAATACTCCAAAAAGCTTTTCATCAAGCGGGCATTTATTTATTCCGTAATGATAATATAGCCCTGCCTGCGCACCCCAGCAGATATGGAAGGTGCTGTGGACATGGGATTTTGTCCATTCCATGATCTCGCAGAGCTCTTCCCAATAGTCAACCTCTTCGAAATCCATTTTTTCAACGGGCGCACCGGTTATCACCATGCCGTCAAAATATTCGTCCTTGTATGCATCAAAGGTCTGGTAGAAGGCTGTAAGATGTTCCTCGGCAACATTCTGTGATTTATGTGTTGCTGTGTGCATCAGGTAGAGCTCCACCTGGAGGGGCGTGTTACTGAGCAGACGGGAAAGCTGTGTTTCGGTATCGATCTTTGTGGGCATGAGATTGAGGAGAAGTATCCTCAGCGGACGGATATCCTGGGTGATGGCGCGGGTTTCGGTCATCACAAATATATTTTCTTCTTCAAGTACCCTCGTTGCAGGGAGTTCATTTGGGATTTTAATTGGCATAATTATACCTCTTAGGTGAAACCGACATTTGTCGGAGTATTTTCCTGAAATTAACCTTCAAGCGCGGTCTTAAGGTCTGCAATGAGGTCGTCTGCGCTTTCGAGACCGCAAGAGAGACGAACCAGCTCGGGGCGAACGCCTGCCGCAATGAGTTCTTCATCGTTCATCTGACGGTGAGTAGCCGATGCGGGATGGAGACAGCAGCTTCTGGCATCTGCAACATGAGTTTCGATGGCGAAAACTCCAAGCTTCTTCATGAATGCCTCGGCAGCCTTTCTGCCGCCCTTAACTCCGAAGCTTACAACGCCGCAGGAGCCCTTTGGCAGATATTTCTTTGCAAGATCATAATATTTATCGCCTTCGAGTGAAGGATAGCTTACCCAGTCAACTGCGGGATGGCTCTTAAGGAACTTTGCAACGGCAAGACCGTTTTCGCAATGGCGGGCCATGCGCACATGGAGGCTTTCGAGCCCGAGATTGAGGATAAATGCGCTCTGAGGCGAGGGGGAAGAACCGAAATCGCGCATAAGCTGAGCGGTAGCCTTTGTGATATAGCCTGCTTTACCGAATTTTTCAGCGTAAACAATGCCGTGATAGCTATCATCGGGAGTGCAGAGACCGGGGAACTTATCGGCATGTGCAAGCCAATCGAAGTTGCCGGAATCGATGATGCATCCGCCGACCTGCGCGCCATGTCCGTCCATATATTTGGTTGTGGAATGGGTCACGATATCTGCTCCGAATTCGAAGGGACGGCAGTTTACGGGAGTTGCGAAGGTATTGTCTATAATAAGCGGAACGCCATGCGAATGAGCCGCATTTGCGAATTTTTCGATATCGAGGACTGTAAGCGCGGGATTTGCGATAGTTTCACCGAAAACAGCCTTTGTATTTGGTCTGAAAGCGGCTTCGAGCTCCTCTGCGGTGCAGTCGGGGGAAACAAAGGTAAAATCGATGCCCATCTTCTTCATTGTAACGGCAAAGAGGTTGTATGTACCGCCATAAATGGTTGCACTTGAAACGATGTGATCGCCTGCATTTGCAATATTGAAGGTTGCATAGAAATTAGCCGCCTGCCCCGAGGAGGTCAGCATTGCGGCAACACCGCCCTCAAGCTCGCAGATCTTTTGCGCAACGAGATCGCAGGTTGGATTCTGCAGACGGGAATAGAAATAACCCGAAGCCTCA
>JAFTXK010000128.1 GCA_017461635.1 Clostridia bacterium
ATCCTGAGCCTCGGCGAAGGATCTCATAGGGTATTAACCAACTATCCGCTAATTTATTGTTTATCAGCCATTTTGGTAAAGTAGTTCTGTTTTTTTACGCAAAAAGCGAAAGTCAATATAATGCAAGTCAAAGGCAATATAATCAATTGGAAAATATGATTGAATGGTATAAAATAATACGGTATGAAACAAAAAAATAATAAACTGGAGAGATTTAAAATGAGCAAAGTTGCACTTATAACAGGTATCACAGGTCAGGACGGCTCCTATCTTGCGGAATTTCTTCTGGAGAAGGGCTATGCCGTTCACGGTATCACTCGCAGAGCGTCAATTTCAAACACAGGCAGAATCGATCACATCATGGACAAGATAAAGCTCCATGACGGCGATCTCACCGATTCCACATCTCTTATTAGAATTATTAAAGAAACACAGCCCGATGAAATTTATAACCTCGCGGCGCAGTCTCATGTTCAGGTTTCCTTCGATGTTCCCGAATATTCGGGCGATGTTGACGCTATCGGTGTCCTTCGCATCCTCGAAGCTGTCAGAATGCTTGATCTAACAAATAAGACAAAGGTATATCAGGCTTCCACCTCCGAGCTTTTCGGCAAGGTTGAGGAGATACCCCAGAGAGAGACGACACCTTTCCATCCTTACAGTCCCTATGCCATCGCAAAGCAGTACGGCTTCTGGATGATCAAGGAATACAGAGAAGCTTATGGTATGTTCGCCGTAAACGGTATTCTGTTCAACCATGAATCCGAGCGCAGAGGCGAGAATTTCGTAACAAGAAAGATCACTCTTGCGGCAGGCAGGATCGCTGAAGGTCTCCAAGATCATCTTGAGCTTGGAAATATGGATTCTCTGCGCGATTGGGGCTATGCAAAGGACTATGTTGAATGTATGTGGCTCATCATGCAGCAGGAAAAGCCCGAGGATTTCGTTATCGCAACGGGCGAGCAGCATACCGTTCGTGATTTCACCGAAAAGGCTTTTGCCGCAAACGGTATCACCATACGCTGGGAAGGCACGGGACTTGACGAAAAAGGTTATGACGCTGAGAGCGGCAAGATGCTCGTTTGCGTAAATCCCGCATGGTTCAGACCTACAGATGTTGATAATCTTTGGGGCGATCCCACAAAGGCAAAGACAGTACTTGGCTGGGATCCTCAGAAGACAAGCTATGAAGAGCTCGTACGCATAATGGCAGAGCACGACAGAAAGCTGGCGAAGCGCGAAAAGGCTATGAAAGCCGCATACTGAAAAGAGGATAGCGATCATGATGGAGAAAAATTCTAAAATATACGTTGCAGGTCACAGAGGAATGGTAGGCTCTGCCATTGTAAGAGAGCTTCAGAGGCAGGGCTATACTAATATCATCACAAGAACTCACAGCGAGCTTGACCTTTGCCGTCAGGAGGCGGTTGAGAAGTTTTTTGAGGCGGAAAAGCCCGAATATGTTTTTCTTGCGGCGGCTAAGGTTGGCGGTATCATCGCAAATCAGAGCGCACTGGCGGATTTTATGTATGATAACATGATACTTGAAATGAATGTTATCCATTCCGCTTGGAAAAACGGCTGCAAGAAGCTTGAATTTCTCGGTTCTTCCTGCATTTATCCCAGAATGGCTCCTCAGCCAATGAAAGAGAGCTGTCTGCTTACGAGCGAGCTTGAAAAGACGAATGAGGCATATGCTCTTGCCAAGATAAGCGGTCTCAAATACTGCGAATATCTTAACCGTCAGTACGGTACAGACTATATCAGCCTTATGCCAACAAATCTCTACGGTCCAAACGATAATTACCACCCCGAGCATTCCCATGTTCTGCCTGCTCTTATCAGACGCTTCCATGAAGCAAAAGTAGAGGGCAAGCCCTATGTTACCTGCTGGGGTGATGGCAGTCCCCTCCGCGAATTTCTCTATGTAGACGACCTTGCAAATCTTTGTGTCTTCCTTATGAATAATTACAGCGGAAACGAAACGGTAAACGCCGGAAGCGGCAAAGAGCTCACAATAAAAGAGCTTACAGAGATGGTTGCAAAGGTTGTAGGCTATGAGGGCGAGATCCGCTGGGATACCTCGAAGCCCAATGGCACACCGAGAAAGCTTCTTGATGTTTCAAAGGCGGCTTCTCTCGGCTGGACATACAAAACAGAGCTGGAGGATGGTATCAGACTTTCATATGAGGATTTCTTAAATAACCCAATGCGCGCTGAACGCTGAGAGGAGATTTATATGAATTTGATTTTACTTTCGGGTGGCTCGGGCACGCGTCTTTGGCCGCTTTCAAACGACATCAGATCGAAGCAGTTTATTAAATTTTTCAAAAATGACAAGGGCGAATATGAATCGATGGTTCAGCGGATCTACCGCCAGATAAAGGAGGTCGATCCGAGTTCAACGGTAACAATCGCAACCTCGAAAACACAGGTTTCCGCAATAAACAATCAGCTTGGCGAGGGTGTTGGAATTTCTGTTGAGCCCTGCCGCAGAGATACCTTCCCGGCGATCGCTCTTGCAACAGCTTATCTTCATGATGTACAGGGCGTTTCGGAGGATGAGGCAGTTGTTGTCTGCCCCGTTGACCCCTATGTTGAAAAGCCATATTTTGAGGCACTGAAAAGGCTTCATGACGAGGCAGAAAAGGGTGAAGCCAATCTTGTTCTCATGGGTATTGAACCAACATATCCAAGCGAAAAATACGGTTATATCATTCCCGAAAACGGGGATGATGTAAGTGCGGTTTCCACCTTCAAGGAAAAGCCAGATGAAAAGACCGCCGCAGAATATATTTCTCGCGGCGCACTATGGAACGGCGGCGTTTTCGCCTATAAGCTGAAATATGTTCTCGACAGAGCCCATGAGCTCATTGATTTCAAGGATTATCATGATCTTTTCGCAAAATATGATACGCTGACAAAGATCAGCTTTGACTATGCCGTGGTGGAAAAGGAAAAGCATATTCAGGTGATCCGTTTTGCGGGCGAATGGAAGGATCTCGGTACATGGAATACTCTCACCGAGGCAATGGAAGAGAACAGCATAGGCGAAGTTATGATGAATGAAAATTGCGAAAATGTTCATGTTATAAACGAGCTGAATATGCCCGTTCTCTGCATGGGGCTTCATGATGTGGTTGTCTCCGTCAGCCCCGAGGGAGTTCTGGTTTCGGATAAGGATCAGTCCAGCTATATCAAGCCCTTTGTTGATAAGATAGATCAGCAGATAATGTTTGCGGAGAAGTCTTGGGGAAGCTTCAGAGTTCTTGATGTTGAAGATGAAAGCCTTACGCTCAAGGTAACTCTCAATCCCGGACACCGCATGAATTATCACAGCCATTCGGCAAGAGATGAGGTCTGGACGGTCATTCGTGGCAGCGGAAGAACCATAGTTGACGGTGCGGAAAGGATCGTAAAAACAGGTGATGTTATCACAATGCCCGTAGGAAGCCGCCATACCGTCATAGCCGATACCGAGCTTAAGCTCATTGAGGTTCAGACCGGCGAATCTATCAGCGTTCACGATAAACAGAAATATCCTTTGTTTAATTAAATAATAATTAGAAAAACAATAATTTGTCGAGGAGAAGTAACTAACATTTTATGAGATCCTTCGCCGAGGCTCAGGATGACAGTACTGAACTGTTCGCAATGTTTCCTACGTTAAATCACGGTTGACTTAACAGTAGGAAACCAAGTGGGCGATCCCTTATTGTCATCATGAGCCTCGGCGAAGGATCTCATGGGGGAATACTTAATATTCGACAAATTATTGTTTACAAAATTTGGAGAAAACATGGAAAAGAATTACAAAAAAGAATATCTGCGCTGGATTGAAAACACCGAAGGTGATGTTCTCACGGAGCTTAAGGACATAGAAAGCGATGAAAGCAGGATTGAAGATGCTTTTTACCGTGATCTTGCCTTTGGAACAGGCGGACTTCGTGGAGTTATCGGAGCGGGCACGAACCGAATGAATATCTATACCGTCGCAAAGGCTTCTCAAGGTCTTGCGGACTATGTAAATGCGCATTTCCCCGAAAGCAAACGCAAAATAGCCGTAGCATATGATTCGCGAATCAAATCCGACCTTTTTGCCAAGGTCGCTTCGGGCGTATTTGCCGCAAACGGTATTGAGGTATATATTTATCCCGAGCTTATGCCAACGCCCTGTCTTTCCTTTGCAGTGCGTGCGCTGGGCTGCTCTTCGGGAATAGTCATAACCGCGTCTCATAATCCGTCAAAGTATAACGGTTATAAGGTCTATGGCGCGGACGGCTGTCAGATAACGACAGAAGCGGCAGAGGAGATCCTCGGTGAGATCGAAAAGCTTGATATCTTCACCGATGTAAAGAAGATCGATTTTGCGGACGGTATCGAAAAGGGGATCATAAAATATATTTCGGATGATGTCTATACAGCCTTTACAAATGAGGTGAAGGGACAGTCAATGCTCCGAGCTTGCGAGAAGATAGATAAAAATGTGGCTATCGTATATTCTCCCCTTAACGGAACGGGTCTGAAGCCGGTAACAAGAGCCCTGAGAGAATCGGGCTTTACCAATATCACCGTTGTGAAGGAGCAGGAAATGCCCGATGGCAATTTTCCTACCTGCCCTTATCCCAATCCCGAGATAAAGGAAGCACTTGCTCTCGGAATGGAGTATGCGAAAAAATATAACGCCGATCTGCTTCTGGCAACTGATCCCGATTGCGACCGCGTCGGTATTGCGGTAAAGAATAGTGAAGGGGAGCATGTGCTTATCACGGGCAATGAGGTTGGAATGCTTCTGCTTGACTATATCTGCTCCCGCAGAATAGCGAACGGCACTATGCCCGATGATCCTGTTATGGTCAAGACGATCGTCACCATAGATATGGCGGAGCGCATTGCGGCGCATTACGGTGTCCGCACTGTCAATGTGCTTACGGGCTTCAAATTTATCGGTGAGCAGATAGGTATGCTTGAAGAAAAAGGACATGCAGATTCCTACATTTTCGGCTTTGAAGAGAGCTATGGCTATCTTTCGGGCAGCTATGTCCGCGATAAGGACGCGGTAAACGGCGCATTCCTCATCTGTGAGATGTTCGCATATTATGCCGATAAGGGCATGAGCCTGATCGACAAGCTGAATGAGCTTTATGCCGAGTACGGTTACTGCCTTAATACCCTTCATTCCTATGAATTTGAAGGCTCGGCAGGCATGGCGAAGATGCAGGAGATAATGGGAAAATTCCGCATGGGTGTAAGCGGCTTCGGGGAAAAGAAGACCGAAAGGCTTCTTGATTATTCTCTCGGGCTTGACGGTCTGCCGAAATCCGATGTGCTTAAATTTCTTCTCGCGGATAATTGCTCTGTTGTGGTTCGTCCATCCGGTACTGAGCCGAAGATAAAGACCTATATTTCCGTCAGTGCGGAAAATAAGTCGGAAGCGGAAAAAATCGAAGAATCTATTTCACGCTCTATCGAAGTATTTTTGAAATAGTTTTTACCAATATATGAGAAAAAGCAAATGTCAAGATATGTACTTTTGTCAATGATGTG
>JAFTXK010000129.1 GCA_017461635.1 Clostridia bacterium
AGTATGACAGTACTGTACTATTCGCAATGTTTCCTACGTTAAATCACAGTCAACTTAACAGTAGGAAACCAAGTTGGCGATCCCTTATTGTCATCCTGAGCCTCGGCGAAGGATCTCATATGGATTAACTAACTATTAGCTAAATTCTTGTTTCTATTGCTCTTTAACAAAACACAAGGGGCTGTCAAGTTGGCAGCCCCTTAAAATATTTAATCAGAACAGACCCGAGATCTTTCCGTTTGAATCAACGTCGATCTTCTCTGCCGCAGGAACCTTGGGAAGTCCGGGCATGGTCATGATGTCGCCCGTGAGGGCAACGATGAAGCCCGCTCCGGCAGAAACCTTAACATTTCTGACGGTAACGGTGAAGCCTTCGGGTGCGCCCAGCTTTGCAGGGTCATCCGAGAAGGAATACTGCGTTTTTGCCATGCAGACAGGAATCTTGTCAAAGCCAAGCGAAGCCAGCTTGTCGATCTCCTTCTTTGCCGCAGGAGCGAATGTCACGCCTACGCCGCCGTAAACTCTCTTTACGATCTTTTCGATCTTTTCTTCGATAGAATCTTCAAGCTCATAGCTGAAGGAGAAATCATTCTTCTCTTCGCAAAGTCTTACGACCTCTTCCGCAAGAGCCATACCGCCCTTGCCGCCATCAGCCCAAACTGTGGAAAGCACCACATTTACACCGAGAGCCTTGCACTTTTCGATAACGAGATTGATCTCGGCATCGGTATCTGTGGGGAAGCGGTTTACAGCAACAACGCAGGGAAGCTTATAAACATTCTTAATATTTGAAACATGACGGAGAAGATTGGGAATACCTGCCTCAAGTGCGGCTAGGTTCTCATTTCCAAGCTCTGTCTTTGCCATACCGCCATGCATCTTAAGCGCTCTGACGGTAGCAACCATAACAACTGCACTGGGGTTAAGACCTGCATAACGGCACTTGATATCAAGGAACTTTTCAGCTCCGAGATCCGCGCCGAAGCCTGCCTCGGTTACGGCATAATCGCCAAGCTTCATAGCCATCTTTGTTGCGATTACGCTGTTACAGCCATGAGCGATATTAGCGAAAGGACCGCCGTGAACGAACGCGGGAGTTCCTTCAAGAGTCTGAACGAGGTTAGGCTTGAGAGCGTCCTTCAGGAGAGCCGCCATTGCGCCAACAGCCTTGAGATCTCCTGCTGTAACAGGCTTTTCGTCATAGGTATAGCCCACAACGATCCTCGAAAGGCGAGCCTTCAAATCGTCTATCGAGCTTGCAAGGCAGAATACCGCCATAATCTCGGAAGCAACGGTGATATCGTAGCCGTCCTCACGGGGAGTACCGCTAACTCTGCCGCCGAGACCGTCTGTTACAAAACGGAGCTGACGGTCATTCATATCAACGCATCTCTTCCATGTGATTCTGCGAGGGTCGATATTAAGGGAATTGCCCTGATAGATGTGGTTATCAAGCATAGCCGCAAGAAGATTGTTTGCCGCGCCGATTGCATGGAAGTCACCTGTGAAATGAAGATTGATATCCTCCATTGGCACTACCTGAGCATATCCGCCGCCTGCCGCGCCGCCCTTGATACCGAATACAGGGCCGAGAGAAGGCTCACGGAGAGCAACCATAACATTCTTGCCGATCCTCTTAAGACCGTCTGCAAGACCGATGGTTGTGGTTGTCTTACCCTCTCCCGCGGGAGTAGGTGTGATAGCGGTAACGAGGATCAGCTTACCCTCGCCGCGCTTTGATTCATCAAGAAGCGAATAATCGATCTTTGCCTTATATCTGCCGTATTGCTCCATGTATTTTTCGTCAATACCTGCTTTTTCGGCTATTTTTGTTATATGCTCCATTTCGGTAGCCTGAGCTATTTCAATATCGGATAAGTATGCCATTTTATAACACCTCACTGATTATTTAAAATATTTTACTGCGGATTCGAACATCTTCATGTCAAACTCGCCAAGAACATTCTTGTAAAGTCCATTGCCTATACGCTCGCTGTGTCCCATTTTACCCAGAACTCTGCCATCGGGAGATGTGATACCCTCGATAGCAAATGCCGAATTATTGGGGTTATAGCGGATATCGTTCGTTGCGTTGCCTTCGAGATCAACATACTGTGTTGCGATCTGACCGTTTGCCGCAAGCTGCTTTACAACCTCATCAGAAGCGAGGAATCGTCCCTCGCCATGGGATATCGGAACGGTATAGATATCACCCACGTTTGTCGCGCTGAGCCAAGGAGACTTATTTGACGCAATGCGAGTGCGAACCAGCTTTGACTGGTGGCGCGCAATGGTATTAAATGTAAGAGTGGGGCAGTTTTCATCGGTGTCAATGATCTTACCATATGGAACGAGACCAAGCTTTATGAGAGCCTGGAAGCCGTTACAGATACCGCACATAAGTCCGTCACGGTTATCGAGAAGGTCATGAACCTGCTCCTTAACCGCTTCGCCCTTGAAGAACGCCATAATGAACTTACCAGAGCCATCGGGCTCGTCACCGCCCGAGAATCCGCCGGGAACGAATACCATCTGACTGTCTTTAAGCTCTTTTGCGAAATTCTCAACGCTTCTCTGAATATCGGAAGAGGTCAGATTGCTTATAACGAAGGTCTTGACTTCTGCGCCTGCATCACGCATCACCTTTGCAGTATCAAACTCGCAGTTTGTACCGGGGAATACGGGAATAAGCACCTTGGGCTTCGCGCTCTTAACAGCGGGCGCTTTTCTTTCGGTTGCAGGAGCGCTGAAATTCTCATATTTTGTGACATTATCTGTCTCAGCGCAGGGATAAACGCTTTCAAGCTTCTGCTCATAGATGCCGCAAAGCTCGCTCATGCCAAGCTCAGCGCCGCCCATTGCGATCTTACCATCCGAAGTAACCTTACCGATAAGAGTACCTGTGCAGGGGCAAACATCATCTGTGACTTCGAGAAGGAACGCGCCGTAATTATAACCGAATACAGTATCAAGATCCACATCGGCAAACTCAAATCCAAAGCCGTCGCCCATTGCCATTTTAAGAACAGCCTCGGCAATGCCGCCATAGGTAGGTGTATAAGCCGAAAGCACCTTGCCCTCTCTCATAAGAGCGGTTACCTTACCCATTACGGCAATGAAAGATTCAGCCACGGGAAGATTGTTTTCATCATATTCAGGCTTAACAAGAATAACACGGCTTCCTGCCTTCTTGAAGTTATTTGTGATAACCTCATCAGTCTTGCCTGTTGTAACGGCGAAGGAAACAAGTGTGGGAGGAACATCAAGATCCTCAAATGAGCCGCTCATGGAGTCCTTACCGCCGATAGAGCCGATTCCGAGATCAAGCTGAGCCGAGAATGCACCAAGGAGAGCCGAGAGAGGCTTGCCCCAACGCTTACCGTCCTTTGCAGGCTTCTCAAAATACTCCTGGAAGGTGAGATAAACATCCTCAAAGGATGCGCCTGTTGCGATAAGCTTTGCTACGCTCTCAACAACGGCAAGATATGCGCCGTGATAAGGGCTCTTTTCGGAAATGAAGGGGTTATAGCCCCAAGACATATAGGAGCAATGATCTGTGTGCTTTTCCTCAACAGAGATCTTCTGAACCATCGCCTGAATGGGCGTAAGCTGATTCTTACCTCCGAAGGGCATAAGAACAGTACCCGCACCGATGGTAGAGTCAAAGCGCTCGGAAAGACCTCTCTTTGAGCAGACATTAAGGTCTGCCGCAAGAGCCTTATAGCCCTCGGCAAAGTCGGTAACCGATGCCTTTTTATAACATTCGGGCTTTGCGGGAGCAATATTTATGTGCTTTTCAGCACCGTTTGAGTTAAGAAATTCACGGGAAATATCAACAATGGTATTGCCATTCCAGTGCATACGAAGTCTGGGCTCGGCTGTAACTCTTGCAACGACAGTTGCTTCAAGATTCTCACTCTTTGCAAGAGCCATGAACGCCTCTACATCCTTTGCTTCAACAACAACAGCCATTCTCTCCTGGCTTTCGCTTATTGCAAGCTCTGTGCCGTCAAGACCGTCATATTTCTTGGGAACGCTGTTAAGGTCGATATCAAGACCGTCTGCAAGCTCGCCGACAGCAACAGAAACACCGCCTGCGCCGAAGTCATTGCAGCGTTTGATCATTCTGCAAGCGTCGCCATTACGGAAAAGTCTCTGAAGCTTTCTTTCCTCGGGTGCATTACCCTTCTGAACCTCAGCGCCACAGGTCTCAAGAGAAGACAGAGTATGCTTTTTAGAAGATCCTGTTGCACCGCCACAGCCGTCACGTCCGGTCCTTCCGCCGAGAAGGATAACTATGTCACCGTCCTCCGGCACTTCACGTCTTACGTTTTCAGCGGGAGTAGCCGCAATAACAGCACCTATCTCCATTCTCTTTGCCGCATAGCCCTCGTGATATATCTCGTCAACGATGCCCGTGGCAAGACCGATCTGGTTACCATAGGAGGAATAGCCTGCCGCCGCGGTCTGAACGATCTTTCTCTGGGGAAGCTTACCCTTGATAGTCTCTGAGACAGGCTTCAGAGGATCAGCCGCACCTGTTACACGCATTGCCGCATAAACATAGGAACGTCCCGAAAGGGGGTCACGGATAGCACCGCCGATGCAGGTTGCCGCACCGCCGAAGGGCTCGATCTCTGTGGGATGATTGTGTGTCTCATTCTTGAAAAGAAGCAGCCAAGGCTCCTTAACGCCGTCTGTCTCAATCTCGATCTTAACAGTACAAGCGTTGATCTCCTCGCTCTCATCAAGCTTATTGAGCTTGCCGTCCTTTTTAAGCTGTTTTACGGCAATGGTTGCGATATCCATAAGATTTATTGGCTTTGTTCTGCCAAGTCCTTCTCTTACGGAAATATATCTGTCATATGCCTTCTGAAGAAGCGCATCTTCAAATTTTACGCTGTCGATAGTGGTAAGGAATGTGGTATGACGGCAGTGATCCGACCAATATGTGTCGATCATTCTGATCTCCGTGATGGTGGGGTCTCTGTCCTCGCTCTTAAAATAGCTCTGGCAGAACTTTATATCGTCAAGATCCATTGCAAGGCCGTATTTTGCAACAAAATCCGCAAGTCCCTTCTCGTCAAGAGCGCAGAAGCCGCAGAGAGTTTCAACAGTTGTGGGGATCTCATAATTTACCGCAAGGGTCTCGGGCTTCAGAAGCGAAGCCTCGCGAGCCTCAACAGGGTTGATAACATATTTCTTGATCTCCGCAAGGTCATTTTCGCTTATATCGCCTTCAAGAACATATACCTTTGCGGTTCTGATGGTAGGTCTGTCACCGCAGGAAAGGATCTGAATACACTGAGCCGCACTGTCAGCTCTCTGGTCGAACTGACCGGGCAGATATTCGGTTGCGAAAACTATTCCGTCTCTCGCGTCAAGCTCTGCAGTGGCAATATCAAGCTGGGGCTCGGCAAAAACTGTATTTACAGCCTCCGAGAAAAGCTCTTCGCTTATATTTTCCGCATCATAGCGGTTTAGCACACGGACATTTTTAAGCCCCTTTATACCAAGAAGACTGCGAAGCTCGGAGCAGAGCGCTCTTGCTTCGTTCTGAAGTCCGTCTTTCTTTTCAACAAAAATTCTGTAAACCATATCAGTTCTCCTTCTTTGCCGCAAGTGCTCTCGCGCCGATGTCATGACGGTAGAATGCACCCTCAAAGCTACATTTTGCGGTTTTTTCATAAGCCGCCTTTATGGCATTTTCAAGTGTATCGGCAGTTGCTGTAACACCGAGAACTCTTCCGCCGCTTGTAACTTGCTTACCATCGGCAAGAGCAGTGCCTGCAACATAAACGCTGTCCGCAATATCGGCAGGAATGCTTACGGGGAAGCCCTTCTTATATTCTGTGGGATAGCCGCCGGATGCCATGATAACACAGCAAGCCGCACCATCCTTAAATTTAACTTCAATATCACCAAGTCTCTCATCACTTACAGCCTGCATAACAGTCAGCAGGTCTGTTTCAAGAAGAGGAAGCACAACCTGTGTTTCGGGATCGCCGAAGCGGCAGTTATATTCGATGACCTTGGGGCCCTTTTCTGTCAGCATAAGTCCGAAATAGAGACAGCCCTTAAAGGTTCTTCCCTCCTTGTTCATCGCCTGAACGGTGGGAATGAAGATCTGTTCCATGCAGACCCAAGCAATAGGATCGGTATAATAGGGATTAGGCGCGATAGTACCCATGCCGCCTGTGTTAAGACCCGTATCATTGTCGCCAGCTCTCTTATGATCCATAGAGGAGACCATGGGAACTATGCTCTTACCATCGGTAAAAGCAAGCACCGAGACCTCGGGGCCTGTAAGGAATTCCTCGATTACGATCTGATCACCGCTCTTGCCGAACACCTTATCCTGCATCATAGACTTGACCGCGTCCACAGCTTCCTCACGGGTCTGGGCGATGATAACGCCCTTTCCGAGTGCAAGTCCGTCTGCCTTGATAACGGTGGGGATAGGAGCAGTCTCAAGATAACTCAGAGCAGCTTCCATATCGGTGAAAACCTCATATTCCGCCGTTGGAATATTATATTTTTTCATAAGGTTCTTTGAGAAGACCTTACTTCCCTCGATAATTGCTGCATTGGCTCTGGGACCGAAGCAGGGTATGCCCTTTTCTTCAAGGGCATCAACCGCACCCAGCACCAGCGGATCATCGGGAGCAACTATAGCATAGTCGATCTTGTTTTCGGTGGCAAATTTTACGATACCTTCAATATCCTTAGCACCAATATTCACACAGGTCGCATCCTGCGCAATACCGCCGTTTCCGGGCAGGGCAAAAATTTCTGTTACTGCCTTATTTTCTTTTATTTTCTTGACGATAGCGTGTTCTCTTCCGCCACCGCCTACAACCATTATTTTCATCTATAAATCTCCAAAAATTTCATTTATCGAGAGTCTGATTCGCGGAAAAATTTTGCAAGGCAAGGCGCACCGAATAGAGCAAGGCGAAGGCGTAGTTACCTACGCAGAACCGCACCATGAGGAGCAACACAGCATTGCGGAATTTTTACCGAATCAGTGATGGAAGAGGCGCATACCGGTGAACGCCATTGCCATGCCGTACTTATCAGCGCAAGCAATAACAACGTCATCACGGATAGATCCGCCGGGCTCTGCGATATATTTAACACCGCTTCTCTTCGCTCTCTCGATGTTGTCATCGAAGGGGAAGAAGGCATCAGAGCCGAGAGCAACATTATCCTTTGTGGCAAGATAAGCCTTAGCTTCCTCATCTGTGAGAGGCGCGGGCTGCTCTGTAAAGTACTTCTGCCAGTTTCCGTCTGCGCAAACGTCCTCTTCGTTCTTATTGATGTATCCGTCGATAACGTTATCTCTCTCGGGTCTTGCAATATCAGCCTTGAAGGGGAGATTCAGAACCTTATCATGCTGGCGGAGGAACCATGTATCAGCCTTAGTACCTGCCAGACGTGTGCAATGGATTCTCGACTGCTGACCCGCACCAACACCGATTGCCTGTCCGTCATATGCGTAGCATACGGAATTTGACTGTGTATATTTAAGTGTGATAAGAGAAATTATGAGATCGCGAACAGCACTCTCGGGCATATCCTTATTTGCGGTAACGATATTTGAAAGAAGATCGCGGTTGATCTCAAAATTATTTCTTCCCTGCTCAAATGTGATGCCGAAAACGTGCTTATGCTCGATCTCTGCGGGAACATAATTCGGGTCTATCTTAACGATATTATAATTGCCCTTTCTCTTGCTCTTCAGGATCTCAAGCGCCTCAGGCTCATAGCCGGGAGCGATAACGCCGTCCGAAACCTCTCTCTGAATGAGCTTTGCAGTTGTTACATCGCAAACGTCGGAAAGAGCTACCCAGTCACCAAAGGAGCACATTCTGTCAGTACCTCTTGCTCTCGCGTAAGCGCAAGCAAGGGGAGACTCGTCAAGTCCCTCGATATCATCCACAAAGCAAGCCTTCTTGAGCTTTTCGGGAAGCGGAATACCAACAGCCGCACTTGTGGGGCTGACATGCTTAAAGGAGGTAACAGCAGGAAGTCCGAGAGCTGCTTTAAGCTCCTTTACAAGCTGCCATGAATTAAATGCGTCAAGAAAATTGATAAAGCCGGGTCTGCCGCAGAGAATTTCGATTGGAAGCTCCTCGCCGCCGTCCATAAAGATCTTTGCGGGCTTCTGATTGGGGTTACAGCCGTATTTCAGTTCGAATTCTTTCATTTTTCAAATCTCCTTAAACATTTTTATTTACTATTCTTGTGTCGCTCTCGCCGCTCTCGATATCAATATATCTTACGAAAAGCGATACCTTGTTATCTTCATTAAGATTAGTCCAGATAAGGTCTGTAAGTGCATCGATATCCATATCGGGAAGCTCAAGGGTCTTGGGCTCGCCCTCAAAGGAAGGAAGCGGATCGCCCTCGCCGTTATATGTATGAATAAACTTAGCCTTGCCGGCAATGGGGTTTGAATATGCATAGGTAAAACGCTCGCAGGAGCTGTCGTCACCCTCTGCACTCTTCAAAATAGACATAGCATAATTCATATCGCCATTCTCGCGGTGTATGATACCCGAAATTCTGGGGGTAAAATTAGGCTTATCGTCCTCAAACTCTCTTGTGCGCAGTGCCTGCTCAAAGGTCATCTGCTTGTCCATAAGATCATAGATAGTGTCGGTCTGATCGCCGTTTGTAACGATGGTCTTGTTGCCAAGAACACGGACGGGATAGTAGATAATAAGATGGGGATCAACCATCTTGGATTCGTCAAATGCCTTGGTACGCATAGCGTCACCCTCTGCCACAAATACTCTGTTGCGGCTGTTTACGCTTCTGCCCATAATGAAATAAGCAGTTACAGCCTTCTTACCATCAGCACTTTTACCTATAATAATTCCTCTGCCGTGATAAGCAAGAGAATTCAGTTCATTTGCAATAGTAGATACTTTCATTTCTGTTACCTCTCATTTAATAATATCCGCGCAGACCTTTTCAAGTGCGCGGGGAAGGATTATCCACTCGCAGTTTTCCATAACGTATTTCTGCAGTGTTTCGGGGGTATCGCCCTCTCTGATCTCAACAGCCTTCTGCATGATGATCTCGCCGCCATCGGGAATTTCATTAACGAAATGCACCGTTGCGCCCGTGACCTTAACACCATAAGAAAGTGCCGCCTCATGAACACGAAGTCCGTAAAAGCCCTCTCCGCAGAAAGACGGAATAAGTGAGGGATGAACATTTATTATTTTCTTTGGATATTTACTTGTAAAACGCTCGGAGAGGATCACCATAAATCCTGCAAGGACTATAAAGTCTATATCGTGACCGTCGATCAGCTCCATAATGCGGTTTTCAAATTCTTCCTTTGTTCCGCAGTCACTTTTCAGCACGACTGCAGTCTCAATACCTGCGTTTTTCGCTCTTTCAAGAGCATAAGCATCACTTTTATTCGAAATAACCAGCGAAATTTTACCGCTTTTAATTATTCCGCTCTTCTCGGCATCAATAAGAGCCTGAAGATTTGTTCCGCCGCCCGAAACGAGAACGGCGACCTTTGCAAACTCCTTAGCCATTCTTCTTCTCCTTCCCTATCATGGAAAGCGCGGGCATCAGCATGCCGCCGATGGCATTTCCGAAAATCACCAGCCAGAGATACCCAAAGGCTTCGATAGAAACGATGTCGGAAGCTGCAAAATAGAACATATTTGCAATCGAATGTTCAAATCCGCTTAAAATAAACACGGGAACACAGAAGAAAATACCGCTTATGCTCTTATGCTCCTTAAAAATACTCACCGCAAGGTACATAAGAATACCGCAGAGGATGGCACGTATAAGAGTCTGACCAAAGGCCTGTTCAAGCTTTGCCGAGCAGATGGTATTTGCAACCTCACCGATAGAGGGAAGCGCATATTTTGCCGCAAAACCGCCGCCGATAGTGCCAATGGCGTTGCCGAAAAGCCCCAAAAGGAGCACCGAAAACGCCTCTTTTGAATGGTTTTCGGGAATAAAACCAACCTTTCCCGTAAAGAGCGAATAGCCCTTAAAGCAGATACAGAGCAGAGCCACCGAGAACATTATCGCTCCAACGATCTTACTCTCGGCATAGCAGGAAAGAAACACGCATCCGCCGATGGTGATCATGATTCCTGCCAAAATGCCGTCAATTATCTTCTTTAGCATATTGTGATCTTTTCCTCGCTTCGAGCAATTTTGCCTATAACATAAGCCTCTTCGCCTGCCGCGCGCAAAACCTCAAGAGCTGTTTCAACTTCGTCAGCCGGAACAACAATGCTCATTCCAACGCCCATATTATAGGTATTGAACATATCTCTCTCGCTGATGCCGCCAACCTTTGCGATAAGCTCAAATATAGGAAGAACCTTTACAGAAGCGCGGTCGATGACAGCGCCAAGTCCATCGGGAATGCTTCTCGGAATATTCTCATAGAAGCCGCCGCCCGTGATATGGGAAATACCCTTAACATCAACCTTTTCGAGCAGAGAAAGAACGCTCTTAACATAGATCTTTGTAGGTGTAAGAAGCGTCTCCGCAATGCTCTTACCGCCAAGCTCGTCGCAGGGAACATAGAGCGAATCGGGGTTATTATCAATATCAAAAACCTTACGAACAAGAGAAAAACCGTTGGAATGAACGCCGCTGGAAGCCAGAGCTATAACAACATCTCCCTCCGCCATTCTCTTGTTATCAAGTATCTTTTTCTTATCAACTATTCCAACAGCAAAGCCTGCAAGGTCATATTCCTCAGTAGGCATCATGCCGGGATGCTCCGCAGTCTCACCGCCGATCAGCGCCGCACCCGACTGAACGCAGCCCTCGGCAACACCGCTTACGATCTCTGCGATCTTCTCGGGAATATTCTTACCGCAAGCAATATAGTCAAGGAAGAAAAGCGGCTTTGCGCCACAGCAGATAATGTCGTTCACACACATCGCAACCGCATCGATACCAATTGTATCATGCTTATCCATAAGGATCGCCATCTTCACCTTTGTGCCGCAGCCGTCCGTACCCGAAACAAGAACAGGCTCTTCCATTCCCGCCACAGGGAGACCAAAGCAACCGCCAAAGCCGCCGACATCATCGAGGCAGCCCTCGTTTCTTGTGCGGGCGATATGCTTCTTCATAAGCTCAACGGCCTTGTAACCGGCAGTTATATCAACGCCTGCAGCCGCATAGCTCTCAGAAAATGATTTATTACTCATTTTTATCAGTTCCTTTCAAAATGTTTTATCCTTTACCGTTCCAGCAATAGGTGCAAAGCTTGCACTTATCAATGCCGATAGCCTTTACGATTCCTTCAAGAGACTGGAATTCCAGCGATTCAAAATGAAGCTTCTCGCATATAGCCTTGCGCAGTTTCTTTCCGCGCTCGGTACTGCCATCGCTGTATTCTTCGATATGCTTCAGCCCTTCCTCTCCTTCAAGCTCATCGATAACGCGTCTCGCAATGAGCTCCATCTCGCTTCCCGAGGAGGAGAAATTAAGATACTTACAGCCATACATGATCGGGGGGCAGGCCGAGCGCATATGAACGCTCTTCGCGCCATGGTCATAAAGAAAATCAACCGTCTCTTTAAGCTGTGTACCTCTGACGATGGAATCGTCAACAAAAAGCAGGTTCTTGTCCTGGATCAGCTCGTGAACGGGAATCTGCTTCATCTTTGCCACTCGGTTTCTGTCCCTCTGATTTGAGGGCATGAAGCTTCGCGGCCAGGTTGGTGTATACTTGATAAAGGGACGCGCAAAGGGCACGCCGCTTTTATTTGCATATCCTATGGCATGAGGTGTTCCCGAATCGGGCACGCCGCAGGCATAGTCTATATCCTGCGCAAGTCCTCTCTCCTTATCGGTCTCCGCCATTATCTCTCCATTGCGGTAACGCATGGTCTCAACATTTATTCCCTCATAATTCGAGGTTGAATAGCCGTAATATGACCATAGGAAAGCGCATATCTTCATTTCCTCGCCTGGCTCGGCAAGCTGAGTTATGCCATCGGATGAAAATTCAACTATCTCACCGGGTCCAAGCTCCCTTTCATCCTCAAAGCCAAGCTTTTTATAGGCAAAGGACTCGAAGGTAGCGCAGTATCCGTCCTCGCTCTTGCCGATTATCACAGGCGTTCTGCCCATGCGGTCTCTTGCGGCAATAATATTACCGCCGTTTTTGAGAATAAGGATCGAAGCCGAGCCGTCGATAACCTCTTGGGCAAATTTTATGCCATGGACAAAGCTATCCTTCTGCCCTATAAGAGCCGCTACAAGCTCTGTGGAATTTACCTTTCCGCCTGTCATGGCATTGAACTGACCGTGGGTATGATCAAAATACTCCCTCAGCAGTTCATCCGAGTTATTGACAGCTCCGATGATGCATATGGCGAAGGTTCCAAGCTTCGAACGGATGAGCAGAGGCTGAGGATCGCTGTCGCTGATACAGCCTATGGCACTGTTGCCGCTCATCTCATCGAAGATATTCTCAAATTTTGTTCTGAAAGGCGAGTTTTGTATATTGTGAATCGTTCTCTGCAGACCGTCGGTCTCATTATAAGCCGCCATACCTGCGCGGCGAGTTCCAAGGTGCGAATGATAATCCGTACCGAAGAACACGTCCATCATTGCGTCACGCTTCAGTGCCGCTCCGAAAAATCCGCCCATGTGTTTCTCCTTATTTTATGCGAAGAACAGCTCTGAAAGGGTCATAGGATCGATATATTTACCGTCCTTATAAACACGCATATTACCGGAAGCGATCTCGTCGATAAGCATAACCTTACCGTCTGCATCGTAACCGAATTCAAACTTGATATCATAGAGAACAAGACCCTTCTCCTTAAGGTCGTCCGCAACGATCTGAGTGATCTTCTGCGTCATTTCCTTTATATCGTCATACTGCTCCGCAGTCATAACGCCGAGGTCAACAAGACCGTCCTTTGTAACCAGCGGATCGCCCTTCTCGTCATTCTTGAAGGTTGTCTCAACATATGCGGGAAGATCATCGCCCTCATTGCAGTAATCGCTGTAGCGGCGGTAGAAAGAGCCTACAGCCTTATGACGGCAGATAACCTCAAGACCCTTACCGAATACCTTACCGGGAAGAACCTCCATGGTTGTGTTTGCAAGGTCAGCACTCACATAGTGTGTCTTGATGCCTGCCGCATTTACCTTTTCAAAGAAATAGATAGACATACGGAGATTGACGTCTCCAACGCCGTCGATCGTAAGACCGACAGAGTTTTCACCGGGATCGAAAACGCCATCCTTGCCGGTGCAGTCGTCCTTAAATTTCAGCAGATAGTTGCCATTATCAAGTGCAAAAACGTCCTTTGTTTTTCCTGTGTAAACGAGTTTCATTTTTTGTTTCTCCTTATGTAAATTAAAATTTTACTTATTAAATTCCGCTTCAACAGCGGCGTTCTTTTCCAGAACCTTTTTTGCGTCCGAAGCGCGCTTTGCGTCAAGCTTTTCGGCAAGCTCATCATCGCTTATCGCCAGCATCTCGGCGGCAAGCAAAGCGGCATTGGCGCCCCCGTCGATGGCAACAGTAGCTACAGGTATGCCTGATGGCATCTGGACTGTTGACAGCAGGGCATCAATGCCGTCAAGATTTGTTGATTTGCAGGGTATTCCAATAACGGGAAGAGTTGTGTTTGCGGCAACCGCGCCTGCAAGGTGAGCCGCCATACCTGCGGCAGCTATCATAACTCCAAATCCGTTTTTCTTTGCATTGCGTGCAAAATCCCCTGCTTCTGCAGGAGTTCTGTGCGCAGAATAAACGTGTACTTCAAAGGGAATCCCGAGGGATGCAAGGGTATCGGTGCACTTGCGGATAATGGGAAGATCGCTGTCACTGCCCATAACGATTCCAACTTTTTTCATAACAAACCTCCTAAAAAATTAAAAGGGTGCACTTATTCCGTTTGTAAGGAATCAAGTGCGCCCAGACGGTCGGCATGTGTTAGATTTCTGTTCCACTATGGTTAGTTTTCCATAATTATCCGTCAGTCGCAGAAATCCGTTTTTCATCATTTAAGTGATACCATATTTCGACCTTTTTGTCAAGGAAAATATTTTATTTTTTCTACTTTTGGAGAGTTGCACAATCTCCCTCTACCTACGGCTCGTTTTCAGCCGAATTTCGCACAATCGGAACAGTTAAACAAGAATTTAGCGAACAATCGAAGATGTTTATCTTGTAGGGGACGGCGCCCTCGACGTCCCGAAAAGACGTGAAATCAACACAAA
>JAFTXK010000130.1 GCA_017461635.1 Clostridia bacterium
AAGTAGAGTAACAAACAATTCATGAGATCCTTCGCCAAGGCTCAGGATGACAAGATAGGATCGTTCACTTATTTTTTTACTTGAAAATTAACTGTTATTTCCTGTAGAAAAATATGATAATCAGCTCAGTACTGTCATCCTGAGCCTTGGCGAAGGATCTCATAGAGGATTAACTAACTATTTGCTAAATTATTGTTTAGCTCTAAATTGGAGTTTTAGGTTGTTAGAATAAATCAGAACGGAGAAAGAAAAATGTTACTTATCAAAAACGGACATGTTAAGACTATGGCAGGTGAGGACATAATCGGCGGAAGCGTGCTTATTGGAGATGACGGCAAGATTGCTGCGGTTGGTAAGGATATCGCATCTGACGGTGCTGACATTATTGATGCGGATGGCAAACTTGTGACCCCCGGTTGCGTTGAGGCGCACTGCCACATCGGTCTCCACAATTCGTCTATGCGCTGGGAAGGCGCAGACTACAATGAAAGCTGCGATCCTATAACACCTCACATGCGCGCTATTGACAGCATCAATCCCATGGACGAGACCTTTGAGGAAGCCGTTTCTCACGGCGTAACCTCTGCATGCACAGGCCCTGGCAGTGCTAATGTGGTTGGCGGTACATTCGTTGCCATAAAGCTGACAGGCAAGAGAGTTGACGATATGATAATCAAAAATCCCCTTGCCATGAAATGCGCTTTTGGCGAGAACCCCAAGGGGGTTTACGGTCAGAATGGCAAGAAATCCCCCATTACGAGGATGGCGACAGCGGCACTTCTCCGCGAGCTTCTCTTTAAATCTAGGAACTATCTTGAGGCAAAGGAAAGCGGCAAAGAGCCCACATTTGACATGAAGCTTGAGGCAATGATCCCCGTTATGAAGGGTGAGATCCCGCTGAAGGCACATGCTCACAGAGCGGATGATATTTTTACTTCCATCAGAATCGCAAAGGAATTCGGAGTTAAGCTGACACTTGACCACTGCACCGACGGTTCGCTCATTGCAGATGAGTTGGCAAAAGAGGGGTATCCTGCATTCGTTGGTCCTTCCTTTGGAAACAAGAGCAAGGTTGAGCTTCGCAACAAGGATTTCTCAACTCCCGCTGATCTTCACCTCGCAGGTGTGCCGATAAGCATAATCACTGACGCTCCCGTTACTCCTCTGAAATACCTGCCTCTTTGCGCCGGTCTTGCATCAAAATCCGGACTTGATTACGAGGAGGCTTGGAGGGCAATCACAATCAATCCGGCAACTCAGACCGGCATCGGCGACAGAGTTGGAAGCCTTGAAGTCGGTAAGGATGCCGATGTTGTTATCTGGGAGGCAGATCCGCTTACCGAGATCGGTGCGGAGGCTTATATCACGATTATTGAGGGAAATATAGTTCATTCCAAGGAATAAAAAATGGGACTGCCATGTTTGGTAGTCCCACTATTTTGCAGGCAAATTAAAATATCAGTTTTTTGTATAGTTTATTAAAATATCAAGGGCATAAGTACAAATATTATAAGATTAACAATCCAACCTATAATTCCGGCTCCACCTATAATAATAACCCCAATTAAGGGAGAATCCTCGCAACTCCAAAAAGCAAAAAAATGTGCTACCCCCAACACTAACAAATTTACTACATCACATATTACCCAAAGTACAAAAACTATCAACTGCCAAACAACCCAAAGCCCGAATGATTTCATATTTTGAACTTGATTAAATCCATAAAACAAAAAGAATATCAATTGAGAAGCCGCAATAATGCCTGAAAGTATAAACAAAATCTGCTTAAACTTTATAGTTAGGAAAAGACTAACAACCATTATTATTATTCCTATGGAGACGGCTATCACAGGTAAATAATTATTGATAAACTCCATGGCTGCATATGAAAAGCCCAAAGCCAATGCAATGGGTGTTAGGAAAATAATCCAAAGCATAGTTTCACTAATCGGTACAATAAATTCAAAATCGTCACTCATTTCATGTTCCTCCAAAAAATAAAAAAAAGTGTGTGCAACTTAAAGTCACACACACTGAAAATGCATAACTCTAACTTGCTACCACACAAAGTTTTTCGTCATTTACTTGGAAATGCGAAATAAGAGCCTGCATTTTTGCCAAAGCAAAACAGTCCCAAGTAAAAAACGATATTAACTTTGTGTGGTAGTGTTAGTATATCATATCTTTTATAAAATTTCAAGAGTTTTTTTAAAAAATTCGATATTCTTATAGAAAATTCAAAAAACCTTGGTCATTGTCTGTGATGCTGATCCCCTCACAGAGATTGGCACAGAGGCTTATATCACGATTATTGAGGGCAAGATAATACATAGCAAAGCATAAGAAAAAGACGGTTGAGATCTTCAACCGTCTTTTTATCAGAATTCAAGCTCATCGCGGAAATAACCGCGGGTGTCGGCATGCTTGCCTTCACCGTCGGTTATGGACACACGGAGATATTTTGCTCTGTCATCGAGTTCGAAATCTGCGGAGGTGATAAAGCCGTCAAGCTGTGCAAAGGCACGCTTTGGGGTCTTACTTCCTGTAAATGCCGCGATATGCTTTACGGGGGAGCATTCAACATGAACCTTGTTTCCTTCGATAGAAACCTCGGTAAATGTGGGGCCCATAGAGGAATACATTTCGCCCTTTTCGATTGCGTCTGCTATGGCGCCGTACTCAAAGCTATTGGGCATTATCATGGCAAAGCCACCAAAGGAATCACATCCGGGAGTTCCCTCTTCCCTGCCGTTGTGGTTATCATCAGCGCTGTGGCAAGCGATGCGCTTTCCTGCACAGAGCAGCTTATCGTAGATCGCCGCATTGTACTCTGCATGATTTCCGCAGAAGCTTGAATAATTGCACATTTCCATGCTGCAAAAGCCATCGTATGCAAGGATAGTAGCTTCGTCCTCCATTGACCAGAAGGGGTGATTGTAGGTTGCAATAAAGCCGTTTTCCTTTGCCACTTTGAGCATATAATTTATATACTCGGGGCTGTAAACTCTGGCATTCTCCTCGCCTACGCGGTCGAACTTCTTGAATACATCTTCGGGGGCATACTTTATGTATCTTTCATCATAGCAGATCATTGCAGTGTTGTCCGGATCTTTTGCAATAAAGTTGATGTGTATCTCGCTGTTGTATGCATCATATTTGTGATTGGGTCTTATATAAGATTCGTAGCCCGTCAGCAGAATGAACTCTCTGTCGGTAAGATCTGTATGCTTTTTCGGGTATTCGTGATCGGAAATACAAAGAATTGAATATCCGTGTCTTTTGTACATTTCCTTTAGCTGCTCGGGGGTCTTTTTGCCATCTGAGAGTGTACTGTGGCAATGAAGATTTGCTTTATACTGCTTTTTATTTGGGGAGATCAAATACATGATATTTTAGTCCTTTCAATTCTGAGGCTCTTTGCCCTCAATATAATATGTTGCTTCCATATCTGCAACCGAGAGGGCAAAGGCTAAGGGGAACATTTCAAATGCGCTTCCGACATTCATTTTTTCCCCTTCCCCTGCGCCTGCAAAGCCCATATGATAGCGGATAGCAAAGGCTTCGTCACGGGTGAGGCGCATATATCCCGAGATTATGTAGACCGATTTTTCACCGTGACCGTAAGGAAGCTTATCCTCAATTGAATATGAGGGCACACTCTTCCAAACGCCGTCTTCCTTAACATTTCTTGTACCAAGTTTATAAAAATTGGTCTTGCAGATATCATGCAGAAGTGCGGCAATGGCAAGGGTTTCTTCGGTATAGTTCATGCCGTATTTTTCCTTTGCGCGAGGGCGTGACATATAGTCAAGAAGACACTCATAAACATTCAGAGAGTGCTCGAGAAGTCCGCCGGGATATGAGCCGTGAAAACGGGTGCTGGCAGGGGCATCAAAAAAATCGCAAGAGGGTGACATAAGATATTCAAGGAGCTTTTCCGACCCTTCTCTTGTTATTTTTGATCTGTAGATATCAATAAATTTTTCTTTTAGCTGTTCTTTATCCATTTTTTCACCTTAAAACTCTTAACTTTCGCGGATGCGAAATCATAACTTATAACTCATAGCTTTATGGGGCACTCCAAGAGTGCCCCATACCCATTATGCCCAGCTCATTGTGGTGGGCTTTTCTTCATAGATAACGATGTCTTTAAGGAAGTTTACTGCCTTTCTGAGACCTTCGTCGATGGACATTACGCTGTCCTCATGCTCGATGGACAGAACCTTATCATAGCCGCAGAGACGCAGATTGCTGACAAGATCTCTCCAATATGTTTCGTTGTTACCGTAGCCGACTGTACGGAATACCCAAGCGCGGTTCAGCTCGTCGCCATAGTGCTTTGTATCAAGTACGCCGTTCTTTGCAGTATTATACTTATCGATCTTCGTATCCTTAGCGTGAACATGATAGATCGCACCCTTCAGCTCTCTGATAGCGGCAACGGGATCCATTCCCTGCCAGATAAGGTGAGAGGGGTCGAAGTTCGCTCCGATAACATCGCCTACAGCAGCACGGAGCTTAAGCAGAGTTTCGGGGTTATATACGCAGAAGCCGGGATGCATCTCAAAGGCGATATGATTAACCTTATGGTCGAGAGCAAACTTAGCCATATCCTTCCAATAAGGAATGAGCTTTTCATTCCACTGCCAATCAAGGATAGCGAGGAAGTCCTCGGGCCAGGGGCATGTTACCCAGTTAGGATACTTTGAGCCCTCGCTGTCACCGGGGCAGCCGGAAAAGCCGATTATAGTATCAACGCCGAGCTTCTCTGCCAGAAGGATAGCGTTTCTGAAATCCTCATCATACATCTTTGCTGTAGCCGCATCGGGATGGAGAGGATTACCGTGGCAAGCGAGAGCGCAGATCTCAACATCATACTTTTTGAAGGTAGAAACGAATTCGTCATACTTCTTCTCATCTGCAAGAAGCTCTGCGGGATTGCAATGAGCCTTTCCGGGATATCCGCCTGCACCTATCTCGGCTGTATGTACTCCGAGAGAAGAGAGGATAGAAAGGGTCTCATCAAGAGATTTTGCACCGTAAAGGTTAGCAAGAACACTGAGTTTCATAATTATAACATCCTTTCAGTAATGTAAAATTTTACTTGTATATATAATACACTTTTTTCGCGGATTTTTCAAGTGATTTTTGTGTCAAAATAATTATATCAGCAAACTGCACAAATACACATCGCTTTTTTTGTGCAAATAATAATATTATAAATATCTCTTGCTAATATTTATAAATTATGATATAATATAAGATGTATAATTATATGCAGGCAGGTTTATCTATGAAGACAGTGATCGATAAGGAGCGGAACGGTAAGACTGTTCTTGAAATACTGAAAAAAGAACTCCGTCTCTCTTCAAAAATGATAACCATGCTGAAGAAACGTGAGGACGGTATTACCGTTGACGGAGAGCATGTTACTGTCAGAAGGATATTACGCGAGGGTGAGGTTTTAAGCCTTTCCGCCGAGGACAGAGAGGAAAATGAAAATCTCATTCCCGCCGAAATTCCGCTTGACATTATTTTCGAGGACGATGACATAATTCTGATAAACAAGCCTCCAATGATGCCGACGCATCCCTCTCACGGGCATTTTGACGATACTCTTGCAAACGGGGTTTGTTTTCATATGCTTCAAAAACGGGGTGAGCCCTTTGTTTTCCGCTCGGTGAACCGTCTTGACAGAAATACCAGCGGTCTCGTTCTCATTGCAAAGAACCGTTTGAGCGCATCGAAGCTTTACAGCGCGATGCAAAAGGGACAGATCGAGAAAAAATACATTGCCCTGCTAAGCGGAAGGCTTCCCGACTCTTCGGGAACTATCGACACCTTCATCCGCCGAAAGAAAGCCAGCATAATAACCCGTGAGATATGCGGAGATCTTCCCGATGCGGCGCGCGCCATAACGAATTTTGAGGTCCTATCCTCGGATGGGATCATTACTGCGGTAAAAGCATGTCCGATCACAGGCAGAACACATCAGCTGAGGCTTCATTTCGCCCATCTCGGTGCACCGATCCTCGGCGATGATCTTTACGGCAGTCTGTCGGAGGAGATAGAACGCCAGGCACTCCATGCCTTTTATCTGTCATTCCCTCACCCCTCAACGGAAGAAATAATGATATTTACCGCACCGCTTCCAAAGGATATGGAGGATGCCGCGGTGCGCCATAATCTGATAATCGAGGTATAGATCAAATGAATAATTATGTTAAAACCTATAGGGGTGACGGCGGCAGGAAAAAACTTCCCCTTTTTGCCAAAATATTATACTGCCTTACGGCTCTCACCTTTATTCTTCATATTATTTCGGTATTTTCGGAGAAATTTTCCGATTTCTTCAACCGTCATATCAGCTCGGTGATACGTTTCCTTTTTGCAAATATTACCGATATCATTCCCTTTTCTCTGGCTGAAGCACTTATTCTTCTCATTCCCGTTTTTGTTTTTCTGCTTATCAGATATGCCGTTAAAAACCACTGCGATTCATGGAGGGCTGTATTTACCTATATGGGCTCTGTTTTATCTATTGCATGTCTTTTCTATATTTTGTTTTTCTGGAGCTTCGGAGTGGGATACAATACCTCAACACTTGATAAAAGGCTTGATCTTGAAAGAAAGGCTGTCAGCGCAGAGGAGCTTTACGAGACCGCGCTGATCCTTGCCGATGAGGTCGATGCGGCGGCCGCCGAGGTCACCTTCAGAAATATGGATTTCTCCATTATGCCTTACGGAATTGACACGCTTTCTGAAAAGCTGAACTCCGCATACGCAAAATTTTCCAATGAAAATGATTTTGTTTCAAAGCTAAACAGCTCTCTGAAGCCCGTTATGCTGAGCGAGGCAATGTCCTATACTCACATAACAGGTGTTTACACCTATTTTACAGGCGAGGCAAACATCAATGTAAGCTTCCCCGATTATACCATTCCCTTCACCGCCGCTCACGAGCTTGCTCACCAGAGGGGCATTGCCAGGGAGGACGAAGCGAATTTTGTTGCTTTTCTTGTTTGTAAGCAGAGCGACGATCCCTATATCCGTTACTGTGCTTATATGAATATGCTCGACTATATTCTGAATGCGCTTTACAGTGCAGATCCTGAGCTTTATGCAGACATTCTTAAGATACTGAACGACAATGTCGTTTACGAAATGATCGCATACAGCGATTTCTTCGAAAAATACAGCGATTCGGTTGCAGGTACTTTAAGCGGAGCGGTCAACGACACCTATCTCAAGCTGAACGGCACCGAGGGCGAAAAAAGCTACGTTATTGTCGTTGATCTGGCTGTGGCTTATTATAACGATAAATGATCATCTTAAGATAATCCGAAGGGCAAAAACGAAAGGAGCAGATAAAATGAAAAAAAGAAAAATAGCGTTTATTCTTGCCTTTGCCATAGCTTTGCCGCTCCTTTTTTCGGGTGCCATAATGGCAGAGGATGAGGACATCCCCACCATATTTATCAATAACGAAGCCTGGTACAAAAATTCCCTTCTGCCTCTGATGGTAAGAGACGGTGAACAGCTTGTTCCCATCTCGGTCTTTTCCGCCTTCGACCATATCACGATAAGCTACAAGGAGGCTTACAACTGCTATCTCATTGAATCGGATGACGGTAAATTCATATCGGTATCAACAGAAAATGGCAGATATCTTGCTCATACGGGCGAGAGAGGCGATATTACGGTCCTTACAGGCGAGAGCGAGCTCTATATCTCGGCAAGGATCACTGCAGACATTCTCGGTCTCGGACTTGAAGAAGCAGTCTTCTATGATAAAAACGTTTTGCGTTTCCATTATGATAAGCATCTTGAATCTCTTGAAATACTGATCGATTACTATATCTCCGCCTCGGATTCCTTCATCGGAAGTGCAGGGATCGGCGGCTCTGCTATCCGCAGAGAGACCTTTTCCTTTTTTGCCGATCTTTCGGATATGAAAGCCCAGGATATCAGAACGCTTCTTGACGCCGCAAGCGAGCAGGGCATTTCAATGACCTTTGCCATTCCCTCAGGCTTCGCCGCAGGCAGAAAAAACCAAGCACTTCTTTTTGAAATTGCTGCGGCAGGACATACACTTGCGATCAGCATTGATAATGAAAGCATGGATGATCCTTTGACACAGGCAAAAAAATGCAACAGTGAGATCTATTCACTTCTGAAGAAAAAAACACTGCTCGTTCTCACTTCGGGCGGAAAGAACGAGCTGAGGGCTGTCGGTTACACCATTCTGAACAACAGCTTCAGAATAAGCGGAACGAGCGGTTCGGCAAGCGTGAACTTCACCATTAACGATATGATATTTTTTGACAAGGTCAATGAAGAAAACATAGCTAAATTCAATGACATCATAAGCGAGGCAAAGTCAAAAGGCAGGACGGTTACTGCCATTAATGCTCTCGCGGGTAACTGAAAGAGGTATTATTATGAATGAAAAAAAGAAAATACTTATAGTTGAGGATGAGAGCAACATTGCGCAGATCCTTGCGGTAAACCTGATGCTGGCGGGATATGATTACGAGATCGCCTCCGACGGAGAAGAGGGACTTGCCAAGGCTCTGACGGGTACTTTTGACCTTATTCTGCTTGATCTCATGCTTCCGAAAATGAATGGGTTTGAAGTCTGCGCAAGGGTTCGAAAAAAGCTTGCCACTCCAATAATCATGGTTACTGCACGAGAGGAGGAAAAGGACAAAATACTCGGTCTCGATACCGGTGCCGATGACTATGTTACAAAGCCCTTCTCCTTCAGCGAGCTTCTTTCAAGGATAAAGGCGAATATCCGCCGCAGCTCAAATGAGCTGGTCAATCCCGAAAAGACCGAAAGCGAGGCTCAGAAGACCATAAACATACGCGGTCTCTGCATAGATACAGAAAAATATGATGTCACCCTTGACGGTGAGCCCATTTCCCTCTCCAGACAGGAATACGATCTGCTTCTCTTCCTTGCTAAGAATCTGGGTAAGCCCTTTACAAGAGAGCAGCTTATGGAGACAGTTTGGGGCTATGAGGGCTATCTCGGAGATATCCGCGCCGTTGACGTTACGGTATCACGCCTCAGAGCAAAGCTTGAAAAAGACCCCGGCGACCCCGAATATCTGCTGACCAAACGCGGCATCGGATATTATCTTAAATAATTTTTGAAGAGGAATCGACATTATGCAAAAGAGTCTGTATTCCAAAATAATACTGATACTGGTGGTTTTTATCATCACGGTTATGAGCGTTGTTGCCGTGGTGCTTCTAGGCAATATCTACAGCTATTATTCCGAGGCTTTCTCGGATAATATGGAAAGAACCTTTGCCGAGGATTCGCCTCTTTATATCGAGCTTAAGAGCTCGCTGCAAAACAGCGACTATGTTCGCCGCCAGAAGGAGACCCTGCTCTCTTACAGCAGTATTCTCGGCATCGACAGCTACAGGAATTTCTATATCCTCGATATGAACGGCAATTATCTTGAGAGCTCGGATTCTTCGAGCAATACTTATCCCGAAAAAACACCGAATCTGATAAGCGCAATGAATAAAAAGACCTCGGGTGCTCAAAGCCAGGCTGTCTCATATACCGATTATGCTCTTTATCTTGAAGGCGAAACGCGCTCCTGCATCATCTATATCAAGGATACACAGGATGACATGAGACAGCTCAGCTGGATGCTTTTCACAATTATTCTCCAGTCGATACTTATCGGTCTCGTTATTGCGGTAGTGCTTGCATTTTTCCTTTCAAAGGCTATCACTGCTCCTATCCAGAATCTTACGAAAAGCGCAAAGCTGGTTGCCTCAGGTGATTTCTCTCATAAGATCGAGGTCCATTCAAAGGATGAGATAGGAATCCTTACAGGCACCTTCAATCACATGAAAAAAACGCTGAAGACTACCATTGATGAGGTTGCGGGCGAAAGACAGAAGCTGGAAACAGTATTTTCACATCTGCAGGCAGGTGTGATCAGCTTTACCGATGAGGGAAAGGTACTGAACATCAATCAGTTTGCCCGCGATCTCTTAGGTAACAAATTCAATGATAAATTCACTCTCACAACTCTTTTGAATCTCTTCGATATTCAGAGCGCGGGTGAGAACGGCAGAGAAGAGCTTCCGGATGAGAACAATATCATCTTCGATGAGGTCGTTTTCGCTTCAAGGGTTCTTGAGGTAAACTTCGGTGGGATCAGATATAATGAGGGCGGAGAGATGCGCGACGGTATTATCACCGTTATTCATGATGTTACCTCTCGTTATGAGCTTGAAAAATCAAGACGAGAGTTTGTTGCAAATGTCTCTCACGAGCTTCGCACTCCTCTTACCTCTATCAAGGGTGCTTGCGAAACTGTTCTTGAGCATCCCGAGCTCCCCGAAGAGATCAGAACCAAGCTCCTTGAAATGACCGTCAGCGAAAGCAACCGAATGACGGGCATTGTCAGAGACCTTCTTACCCTCTCGCGGCTTGACAACAAACGCACCAAATGGCAGATCGTTGAATATGATATCAACGATTCACTTCGCCATCTATGCGAGGTCATGAATGTTGACGCGACATCTCATGATCACAAGCTCGTCATTCAGGCTGATGATTCTCTGCCGAGAATCACAGCCGACAAGGACAGGATAGACCAGGTCATTGTCAATATCATCTCTAATGCCATTAAATATACCCCCGACGGCGGCACTATCGTTGTCGGCAGCTCTATGGCGGACAAGGATAATATCCTCGTTCGGATCATGGATAACGGTCTCGGCATCCCCGAGAAGGATCTGCCTAGGATATTTGAAAGATTTTACCGCGTTGAAAAGGCAAGAACCAGTGACACCGGCGGTACGGGTCTCGGTCTCGCTATCGCAAAGGAGCTTATTGAGGCTCACGGCGGAAATATCAAAATTCAGAGTAAGCTGAATGTGGGTACGATAGTTGATATCATTCTTCCCGTACGTACAAAGCTTGAAAACGAGCCCGAGGAATAAACTCTCAAAGGAAAGGAGTACCCGAATGAAAAAGACCAAGAAGGGATTTGAAGCTATCAAAACACTGCTAATTGCCCTGCTCTTCCTTATTATAATATTAATGGCATGTCTGCATTTTGAAGCACTGCGCAGCAGAAATGAAAATGCTTCGGGTACAGAGGAAACTGATTTTACTCTGAAATCCACCTTTTCTTCGAGCTTTGAAAGCCTTACCGATGCCGCCCTTCTTCCTTGCGAAATCGCCTATAAGGACAATAAGCTCAACACCTATGCTATAACCGCAGGTAGAGATTACATGCAGGAAATCTATTCTCTTCTGGATATGAATATTGCCTTTATGCTCGGTAACGGCTGCAAGGCCGAAGAGGAGACTGCAGAAGCTTTTGACAATGCTGTGGATTCTGAAAACTTCATCTATATCCGTTATCACAGCTCAATTCCCGCAGTGCTGGCATATATTCATTCCTTTGAAAGCAATAAGATACCTCAGACACTTCCTATCGGAGAAAAAACACCTTCTCTTTCCCTTAGCGAGCTCATCATTTTTCCGGAAAACACAGAAAAGGGCTCGGTTTTCGCGCTGGCTCGCTCGTCTTTTGGCGATGTAACGAAATTTATATCCCAAAATGAGCCCGAAACAAAGATCGTAGGGGTCGGAGATCTCGAGATCTACCGCGAGGCAGGAGCAATGGTCTCTGCAAAGTTCTATAACGGCAGAGAGGACAGCGGGATAATGGGAGCAACTCTCATTTTGGATGATCTCCCCTTCAGGGCAAAAATTGGGTTTTATATGGGGATAGAAGGTCTCTCGGAGAATTCCGAGCTGCAAGCGGAATTTGCAAATATCCTTGATATAAACCCAAACAAAACAGGCAGTTATTTTGACAGTGAGATCGGCGGAACAGTTTATATGGCGACCCACGGCACGCTGACTGTGACCGATGGCAATATCGTCTATTCAACAGAAAATTATTCCGGCGGAATTCCTCTCTCCTTCTTCTCGGGAAAGGATGCCGAATCCCATCATTCGATTTATGAATGCTTAGCCGCGGCACAGGCTCTGGCAAGCACCTTTGCTGAGATGGAAAATATCGATATCGGAGATGCGGAAATGCTTATAACGGATCTTTACCGCAATGATGATATTCTTACCGTGGAATTCGGATATTTTTATGATAATATTCCCATTGCGGATAGCGAAACCGCGCTTAAGATAATGCTATCCTCCGACAAGCTTACGGGGCTTGAATTCTACCCCGCAAATGTGACAGCGGATATGACCGAACAGCAAAAATCAATTCCCGCCAGCTGGGTCATAGACATTGCCGAGAGCAATATTTCGGATAACTCCGATTATACTGTGATCTATAAATATATAAAAAACAAAAACGGTAAATATACCGCCGAATGGATACCTGTGAAGATCAATAACTAAAAGGAAAGGAGATGCGCCGTGGATTGGAAAAATATTAAAACCTTTATGATCATTCTGCTGGTCCTTGTCAATATCTTTCTTGCGGCGATGCTCTTTCACCGCACAGGCATGGACATCTATGATGCGGACGCTATAGACAATATTACCGAGCTTCTTGCCTCGGGCGGTATCATAGCAGATAAAGAATTTCTTACAGCGGAGCATGAAAGCTCAAAGGTCTATGTTTGCAACATAAGCGAGGATTACAATGTGGAGATCGCCAAGGCGCTTATGGGCGAATATATTGAAGCTTTTGCCACTCCAAGCGGTGCTGAATTCTTTGCTGAGGATTCAATGCTCAGTCTCGACGAGGACTTTGAGATAAGATTTTCAGCAAACGGCTTTGAAGCTCCCGAAACCACCAATGCTTTGGAGGAAGCCGAGCGCGAATCCTTAATGGAAAAGCTCTCTTCTCTTTTCTCGGATGAAAAATACGGCTTTGAGCTGATTTCTTCCGGTAAAAAGGACGGCCTTTTATTTGCCGAAACGGTACAGACTGTCAGCGGCCGTTCGATAGATAATCACACTCTAAGATGCTGGTTTGACGGAGACAGGCTTCTTTATCTCGACGGCAAATGGTGCTTTTTGTCGATAGACGAAAGTTTTTCTGCACATACTCTCGACAGCGTCAATATACTGTTTATTGAGAAGAGCGAGCTCGAGAGCAGGAGAGCGGAGCAGGAGGATATTCCCGACCTTTTGACGGTTAATAATATGAGCCTTTGCTATTGTTCCCATCTTTCCGTGGACGGTTCGAAGCTTTATATCATCCCTTCATGGCATATCGAATGGGCTGAGGCTGACAGCAATGATACCTATTATAATGCTGTAAGCGGTGAGAAAACTGTTTTTGAAGGTACAATTGTTAATTAAAACCGCATTGATTGTTATTTTTTTATCATTTTGTTAAAAATAATATAAAAATTGTTTAAGCTTTTGTTTTCAATTTATCCGAAATTGTGTTATAATATAAGGTGGTGTTCGTATACCGAACTATAACCGGATTATTTCACTATTTATATATAACCCTGAAAAGAAGAGGTTTGACCTAATGGAAAGATACATAGTAAACGGCGGGCATGAGCTGCACGGCGATGTTGAGATCAGCGGAATGAAGAATGCCGCACTTCCTATCGTTGTTGCCAGCATTCTCACCGGCGAAAAATGCACTATAGAAAATCTGCCCGCGATAAGCGACGTTAAGAAATCCCTTGACATCCTTGAAGCAATGGGGGCGGAGATCACATATATAAACGAAAACTGCGTTACCATCGATTCGGCAAATGTTAAGGGCGGTATTTCCCCCTATGAGCTGGTAAGCAAGATGCGCGGCTCAACATACCTTATCGGCGCAGAGCTGGCAAGATTCAAGAAGGCTAAGGTGGGCTGGCCCGGAGGATGCGACTTTGGAGTTCGTCCCATTGACCAGCATATCAAGGGCTTTGAGGCTCTCGGCGCAAAGGTTACTCTCGATACCGAAAACGGATATATCTATGCCGATGCCGAAAACGGGCTTCACGGAAATTCCGTTTATTTCGATGTTGTTTCGGTTGGAGCAACCATTAATATGATGATCGCGGCTGTTCTCGCAAAAGGAAAAACCGTTATTGAAAATGCGGCAAGAGAGCCTCACATAGTTGACCTTGCCAATTTCTTTAACACCTGCGGTGCTAAGATCACGGGTGCAGGAACAAGCGTTATCAAGATAACGGGAGTTGAAGAGCTCCACGGCTGTACATATGCCATAATCCCCGATATGATAGAAGCCGGAACATTTATGGCGGCAGTTTCCGCAACCGGCGGTAAGATCTGCGTTAAAAATGTTATTCCCAAGCATATGGAAAGCGTTTCCGCAAAGCTTGAGGAAATGGGCATGGCTATTGAGGAGCATGACGATTCCATTACGATCGAAAAGGTTAAGCCTCTGAAAAAGATAAATATAAAGACCCTTCCCTATCCTGGATTCCCTACAGATATGCATCCGCAGCTTACGGCAGTTCTTTGCTGTGCAGAAGGAATGAGCACGGTTTCTGAGGGCGTTTGGGAAAACCGCTTCAGATATGTTGAAGAGCTTCAGAAAATGGGCGCGGACATCACGGTTGAGGGCGTTTCAGCAAAGGTTAACGGAGTTGAACAGCTGAAGGGTGCAGAGGTTAAGGCTGTTGACCTGCGCGCGGGGGCGGCAATGATAATTGCGGGTCTTGCGGCGAAAGGCACTACCGAGATTACAAACATAATGTCTATCGAACGCGGATATGACGATATCGTGGGCAAGCTGAAAAGCCTCGGAGCAGATATCCAAAAGATCGATGAATGATCTTAACATTTAAACAATATTTTTTAGAGATCGAGAATCAAAAAATTCCGTCAAAATCAGGTTCATTTCCCCTGTTTTGACGGATTTTTCTTATATGATCGGTAAACTAAAACCTTAAGTAAAAACGAAAAACAATAGGGCATCTCTAAATACTCGGCGTGCGGCGAGCGAAGAGAGATTTTTTCGTCAGTCTAAACAAAAATTCGCGCGCAAAGTTGATCCTCTGCGAAGAATTTTTGTGACGAATGACGGAAATAGATCCGCCGATTCGCCGTGC
>JAFTXK010000131.1 GCA_017461635.1 Clostridia bacterium
CCTTGCGGGGGACGGCCTTATCGGTGTTATTGTCGTCGGGGCAGGTCTTCCGGGAATATCGTCGGAGCTGAATCTCATGAGCGAGTATTTTGAGGAAAAGTACGGCAGAGGCAGGCTTTATGCATACGAGTATCCCGCTATAAACAGGATAGAGCAGGCTTCAGGAAGAGTTATAAGGACTGATACGGACAGAGGGGTTATCGTGCTTGTCGATGACAGGCTTTCCTCTCCCGAAATGGCTGACAGATTTCCCGATTTTTGGCCGCAGATCGCCTGCACATCGGATGTGGATACGCTGTCGGTAATTTTGGACAGGTTTTGGAGTTCTTTTGATAACTTAGTATAAAATTTATAAGCAAATATTTTAATTATATTGTTATTTTACTTGCATTGTTCACAGCTTAATGGTAAAATTATAATTAACGTAGTTCCATAAATCGCAAACAAGGAGCATTTACTGCCTTGGAACATGAGTTGGTTTAACTTATATTTGTACAGCCACTGGCTGAATGGAGGTTGAAATGGAAATTGGAAAGGTCTCGGTAATAATTCCCGCATATAAGCCGGATGATAAGCTTATCGCTACGCTAAGCGGAATAATCAATTCGGGCTTCAAGGACATCATTGTAGTTGATGACGGAAGCGGTGAGAGCTTCGAGCCGATCTTTGAAAAGGTCAAACAGTTGCCTGCGTGTACTCTTCTTCGTCATGAGGTCAACAGAGGAAAGGGTGCGGCTCTTAAAACCGCCTTTAAATATTTTTCCGACAACAGAAAGGATATGCTCGGAGTTGTTACCGCTGATGCCGACGGTCAGCATCTTGCCGAAGATATCAAGGCAGTTTCGGAGGCTATGATCGCAAAAAAAGAGGTCATACTCGGTGTACGTGATTTTTCCGACCCTGCCGTACCTGCACGAAGCAAGTCCGGCAACCGAATAACCTCTGCTGTTTTCAAAATCTTTTTCGGAATGAAAATATCAGACACTCAGACCGGACTTCGCGCTATCCCCGCAGAGTATCTTTCCGATATAGCTCTCGCAAAGGGCGACAGATATGAATTTGAAACCAATATGCTATTCCTTATTAACAAACGGTCTATTCCCATGGGTGAGGTAAAGATTGCAACCGTTTACATCGAAGAAAACAGATCCTCTCACTTCAGGGTAGTCAGGGACAGCATAAGAATATACTCCCTGATCATCAAATAATTGTTCAGCTCATGTGCGGCGGCTGTTATTGATGCATCGGTGTTCTACTTCCTTCACGAATTTGCAGTATTTAGATTTATTCCGATTTCACTTGAGGTTTCCTCGAATTTCGGCGCGAGAGTCGTGTCATCCATCATAAATTATTTTCTCAATTCCAAGATGGTATTTGGGGATAAGATGTCCAAAAAGACCCTATTAAGATATTACATACTTGCGATCGCAGTTATTGTTGCGTCATCGGGGCTTGTTAAGCTTTCAAAGGGACTTCTCGGTATTGAGTCATCGTTGCTTCTTACTGTTATCAAGGTGCTCATTGACACTGTGCTGTTCTTCGTTACATTCCGTGTTCAGCATAAGTGGGTTTTCAACAGTAAAGGAAAGATAGAGAAGAAAGCTAAGTAATCGGTAGAAAGGTGCGAATTTGATATGAATGCTATCAATAATTTCGAAATAGGTATTCTTAACTTCATTCAGGATCATATCGGATGCGGTTTTCTTGATGCAGTAATGCCTGTCATTACAATGCTCGGTGACGGTGGTATCTTCTGGATCGCAATTGCTGTAATAATGCTGTGCTTTAGATCTACTCGTAAGACAGCATTGACCATGGGAATGGCTCTCGTTATGGGACTTCTCGTATGTAATGTTACTCTAAAGCCACTTGTTGGAAGAATAAGGCCCTATGATGTTGACCCTTCGCTTCCTCAGCTCGTTGAACGACTCAGCGATTTTTCGTTCCCGTCAGGTCATACGATCGCTTCCTTTGAGGCCGCTGTTACGCTTATGATCTGTGATAGGCGCCGTTTCGGATATGCGGCTCTCGGACTTGCATTTGTTATAGCATTTTCACGTCTCTATCTCTGTGTTCACTATCCCACGGATGTGCTTACAAGCATAATCCTCGGATCGATTTTTGCGGTGATAAGTTACTTTGTTGTTAATGCTCTCTATAAGAAATTCGCTCCGGCGTCAACCGAAGTTTCAGCCTGAACTTATCTGTTAATAATATCACTTTAAGGAGAAAACTTATATGGTAAGGAGAAGAAAAGGAAATTTCCGATTCATTTTCTTTGTATATGTCTGTGTTTTGATCGTTGCATCTGCCGCAGCGCTGATCTACGTCAATTCGGCTCTTCGCGAGTATGAGGATGAGCATCCCCACAGACTTGTCGACAATGTAATTGAACAAATACGCACCGGCGCCGCAGACGGAAGCCTTTGGTCGGTTGAAGGAGCTCCCGATATGGTCGGAGGACGCTTTGAGTCTGATTTGGATATCAAGGCTGAATTTAAAAGACTCATAAACGGTGAGGTATCGTACACACAGCCTACCGCTGTAAGCGAGACCGATACAAGATACGGAATCAAGGCAGAGGGCCAGGAGATCGCCGAAGTAATTTTGAGAGCAGTGGGAGAACCGAAGCAAAAGCTTGCAATAATTAATATTCAGTCATATGAGGTAGTCTCCTACAGACCTATTGTACATAATTATTCTCTTACAGTCCCGAGCTTTGTAAAAATCGGCGAGGAGC
>JAFTXK010000132.1 GCA_017461635.1 Clostridia bacterium
CCGAGCTTTGCGAGGAATTCTGGCAGGCATTTGTACGCAATTCGAATATAACTCTGCACTTGGTTCAAAATGCGGGTAAGAATTCGCATCACATAATCGAAGGCGCATTCAAGGCTGTGGGCAGAGCACTGCGCGCGGCTGTAAAGCTTGATGAGGATTTCCCGAATGAGATCCCATCAACGAAAGGAGTTCTCTGATGGTCGCCCTTGTTGACTATGGCGTTGGAAATCTCTTTTCTCTTGTCAGCTCCCTTGCCGCCGTTGGCGCGGACGCGGTGGTTACAAGTGACGCGAAGGTTCTTCGCGATGCGGATAAGATAATTCTTCCCGGCGTCGGCGCTTTCGGCGATGCGGCGGCAAAGCTCCGCGCCACAGGACTTGACTCTGTGATCAAAGAAGAAGCCGCTAAGGGCAAGCCCCTTCTCGGAATATGCCTTGGTATGCAGATGCTTCTCCGGAAAAGCTATGAATATGGTGAGCATGAGGGTCTTGGGCTTATAAAAGGCGAGATCAGACCGATCTCCGAGGTCATTCCTTCTGATTATAAAATTCCCCATATTGGCTGGAACGCTCTTAACTTCACCGAAAATAAATCTCCCCTGTTTAAGTATATAAACGAGGGCGATCACGTCTATTTTGTCCATTCTTTCTACGGTACGAACTGTGCTGAAAGCACTATTGCAACCGCCGAATACGGCGCGCCGCTTACAGCCGCCGTTGCCAAGGATAATGTAATGGGCTGTCAGTTCCATCCCGAAAAGAGCGGCAATGTGGGGCTTGCTATCCTTAAAGCTTTTTGTGAGGAATGAGAGGTAATATAAATGTTAGTTTTTCCTGCAATTGATCTATATGAGGGCAAGGCTGTGCGGCTCTATAAGGGCGACTATGCGCAGATGACGGTCTATAGCGATGATCCGCCATCATTTGCCCGTGATTTTGCCGCAAAGGGTGCAAGTTGCCTGCATCTTGTTGACCTTGAAGGCGCAAGAGACGGCACAACGCCGAATCTTGAAGTAATAAAAAATATTGTTTCGCAGTCTGGGCTCTTTACAGAGGTCGGCGGCGGAATTCGAAATATGGAAACTGTGGAAAAGTATCTCGCGGCAGGAGTAGACCGCGTTATTCTCGGCACAGCGGCTGTAAAGGACAGAGATTTTCTTCTTGAAGCCCTCAAAAAATACGGCGAAAAGATCGCTGTCGGCATTGATATCAAGGATGGCAAAGTCGCCATCAAGGGCTGGACCGAGACCGCTGACATCACAGCCGAGGAATTTTGTGCGGATATGCAGAGCATAGGAGTTAAAACCGTAATTTGCACCGATATTTCAAAGGACGGAGCTATGCAGGGGGCAAATCACGAGCTTTACAGAACCCTTTCCAAGAAATTTACCATAAATTTCATTGCCTCGGGAGGTGTTTCCTCGATCGAGGATGTGAAAAGGCTGGCAGAGCAGAAGATGCACGGTGCAATAATCGGTAAGGCGTATTATATCGGCGCAGTCGATCTTGCCGAGGCTATTGAGGTGGCAAAATGATAACTAAAAGAATAATCCCCTGCCTTGACGTTAAAAACGGCAGGGTAGTTAAGGGAGTAAATTTCGAAGGGCTCGGAGATGTTGCCTCCCCTGTGGAGCTGGCGAAATTTTACAGCGATTGCGGCGCGGACGAGCTGGTATTCTATGATATCACGGCTTCAGCCGAGGGCAGAAAGCTCTTTACCGATATCCTATGCGAGCTTGCGAGATCGGTGTTCATTCCGCTGACCGTTGGCGGCGGTATCAACACTCTTGAGGATTTTGACAGGGTGCTGAAATGCGGTGCAGATAAGGTCAGCGTCAATTCGGGCGCTATCCGAAATCTGTCTCTTATAGGTGAGGCGGCTAAGAGATACGGCGATCAATGCGTTGTTCTTTCTGCCGATATAAAACGCGTTGACGGCGTTTTCCGTGTATTTGCCAAGGGCGGCAGAGAGAACACAGGAATGGAGGCTATCGAATGGATCAAACGCGGCGTCGATAACGGAGCCGGTGAGATCGTGGTGAACTCCATTGATACCGACGGTGTTAAGGGCGGCTTTGATATTGAAATGCTTGAAGCTGTATGCAATGCGGTAAGCGTTCCCGTTATCGCCTCGGGCGGTGCGGGATGCATAGATCATTTTACAGAGCTTTTTGGGGCACTGCCAAAGGTCGATGCAGGTCTTGCCGCTTCCATCTTCCATTTCGGCGAGGTAAAAATTGAAGATCTGAAAAAAGAGCTTAAGAAGAATAATATTCCCGTTAGATTGTGAGGTAAAAATAATGCTTGATATCGAAAAACTGAAATTTGACGAAAAGGGACTTATCCCTGCGATAGTTGTTGATTCTGTTACAAAAAAGGTGCTTACCCTTGCCTATATGAATAAGGAAAGCCTTAAGATCTCCATGGAAAAAGGTCTTACCTGCTTCTGGAGCCGTTCAAGACAGGAGCTTTGGCTGAAAGGGGAGAGCAGCGGAAACTATCAGCATATCGTCTCCATCACAGCCGATTGCGACTATGATGCACTGACTGTGGTTGTAGAGCCTGACGGTCCTGCTTGCCATAAAGGCACATTTTCCTGCTTTGAAAATCCGGTTTGGCAGAGCGAGGAAAAACATGAATTTTCCCTTGAAGGGCTGATGGGTCTGCTTGAGGGCAGAAAAAAAGATAAGCCCGAGGGATCTTATACCACATACCTTTTCGAAAAAGGGCTTGATAAGATACTCAAAAAGATTGGCGAAGAATGTACCGAAGTCATCATTGCCGCAAAGGCAGAAGATAGGGCAGAGACTATCTATGAGATCGCAGATCTTGCTTACCATGTTATGGTGCTTATGACAGAGCAGGGAATTTCCCTTGAAGAGATCCACCGCGAGCTCGCTTCGCGTCATATTATCGACCATAAGGTCAAGCAGGAGAAAATGACGAAATGATCTTGAAGGATTTTCATACTCATACAACCTATTGCGATGGAAATCATTCTCCCGAGGAAATGCTTCTTTCCGCCATTGAGAAGGGACTGACCACATACGGATTTTCGGGTCACGGCTATACCGATTTTGACCTTCGTTACTGTATGAATTTAGAGGAAACGGTGCAGTATAAGCGCGATATCCTTGCCCTTAAGGAAAAATATAAGGATAAGATCGAGGTCAAGCTCGGCATTGAGCAGGATGTTTTTTCAAATCATCCTACAGATGATTATGATTATGTTATCGGTTCTGTGCATTATATCAGAAAAGACGGTGTTTACCGTTCCATTGATGAGGATCCGCAGGATTTTGAAAATATCTGCAATGAATGGTTTGATGGGGATTACTATTCCTTTGCCGAGGATTACTACCGAAATGTGGTAAAGCTTGCCGAAAAGAAGATAGATATCATCGGTCATATTGACCTTATCACGAAATTCAACGAGGGTAACAGACTTTTTGATATGGCACATCCGCGATATCTGGCGGCGGCAAAAAAAGCGATAGATGCGCTTTTGCCCCTTGGTGTTCCCTTTGAGATAAACACGGGCGCAATATCCCGCGGATACAGATCAGCACCCTATCCCGCCCCCGAGCTTCTTGAATACATCAAGAGTAAGGGCGGAATGCTGATCCTTTCAAGCGATACCCACGCAAGGGAAAATATCTGCTTTCAGTTTGATAAATGGGAAAAGCTGTTGTAAAACGAATAAAGCTCCGGAGACTCGATGAGTCGATTTGCGGGGCTTTTTGTGCTTAAAAGAAATTTTTCACTATACGTTGAAAAAACAATTTACTTGTGATATAATTGTATCGATTGTTTTATTTACAAAATAATAAAAAAATAAAAATAATAAAAAGTGAAAAAGAGGATAAAAATGAAAAACACGGATTTTATAATAGGCTGTAACTATTGGGCTTCAAACGCGGGCACGCGTATGTGGTCGGATTTCAGCGAAAGCGCAATAGAAAAGGATATAAAGACACTTTCCGCATACGGGCTTAACACTTTGCGCGTTTTCCCTTTGTGGAGTGATTTTCAGCCTGTAGAGCCTTTGCTTTACAATGATGGAAAAATACGTGAATTGAGATCAAAGGGAGACAAAAAGCCGACAAATCCTTATTATCTTGATGAAGAAATGCTTCGCCGTTTCGGTATTTTCCTTGATATTTGTAAAAAATACGAGGTTAAAATAATAGTAGGTCTTATAACGGGATGGATGAGCGGAAGGCTCTTTATACCCACGGCGCTTAACGGTAAAAATCTCTATACCGACGAGATGGCGCTATGGCTTGAGCAGCTTTTCATCCGCGGATTTGTAAAGGAATTCAAAGAGAGAGAAGAAATTGTAGCTTGGGATCTTGGAAACGAGTGTTGCTGTATATCTCCCTCTATCAACAGATACGTGACGGCGTCCTGGACCGCTATTATAACCAACGCTATAAAGGCGGAAGACAGCACGCGAAAGGTCATTTCGGGAATGCACATGTTTGGCATTGAAAGCGCAGGAGCGGGTGCGGCGGGAGAGTATTCCGCCAATTGGCGCATTTTTGATCACGCGCAATACGTTGACGTAATGACGACACATCCCTATCCTTTCTGGTTTGACATTGCGAAGAGTGACCGCCTCGGAAGTATAAGACCGCAGCTTCACGCGACCTGCGAGACAAAATTTTTCGCCGATATTTCCGGACTTCCCTGTTTCGTTGAAGAGGTGGGGAATATGGGTAACTCGGTAACGAGTGAAAAGGTTGCGGCGGACTATCTGCGCACACAGCTCTTTTCCGTTTGGGCAAATGGCGGAGAGGGTGTTATGTGGTGGTGTGCAAACGAGCAGACAATGCTTGATTTTCCCCCTTACACCTGGCAGATGTGCGAGGTTGAACTCGGTATAACCGACAAAGACGGAAACGCAAAAGAGACGCTGCGCGAATATAAGAGGTTCGCGGATTGGCGCAAAGAAGCGGAGATCGACCTGCCGAAACCAGAGTGTGACGGAGTGTGTATCCTTACCCACGACCAGGCTCAATACGCATCCGCGTTTTCATCTTATATACTTTCAAAGCAAGCAGGTGCAAATCTATCGTTTGCGTGGTGTGATGATACACTTCCCGACTCGGACTTTTACCTTATGCCGTCGGTTACGGGAAATGTAATAATGGACGGAGAAGGCTTCAAGCAGCTGAGAAGAAAAATTTATGAAGGCGCGACTCTTTACATATCCTCAAACGGCGGAATAATTTCCGAGTTTGAGAGCCTTACGGGAATGAGAATAAACGATTCCGACACGAAAAAGGAAAATGTAAAGATAGAGATAAACGGAAAAGAGATAGCTTCAAAATACGGCGCGAGAAGAAATTTCCTTTCGTCCGTTGGCGCACGTGTTGTAGCGGAAAGCAACGGTATGCCCGTATTCACGGAATACACCTACGGCAAGGGAAAAGTATACTACCTTGATTTCCCACTTGAAAACAATCTTGCCTATGAGGAATATGCCTTTGACGGCGATGCGTACGAATTATATAAGTATATCTTCCGCGAAAAGATAGAAGGAAAGAAAATATATTTTGCAAACCGCGACTCGTCCACAACCTATCACGAAGATAAAAGGTCGGGCAAAAAATACGCAGTCACAGTCAACTATTCGCAGAATCCTCAACCCCCCGTTTTCGCCCTCAACGGCGTGAAGATCAAAAAAGCTCTCTACGGCAACAAAAACACGATCCCACCATACGACGCGTTGGTGCTTGAGCTTGAGTGAGGAGGGGTACTTTCGGCTTGGATCCGTCAGCAAATTTATATACTGTCTGATGTCTGACCGTAAGTGCTTATGTATCAAAAATTTTCCGCCGGGTTTTATCACAATTTTGAATATTTTGTGTTTTTCTATTGAAAAACTAAATTATATGTGTTATAATATTAATTGTTTTGAATGGATAAGTGCGAGGTGAGAAGGTTCATGAAGATCGGGTTTGATAACGACAAATATCTTAAAATGCAATCTGAGCATATCCGAGAGAGGATCGCTAAATTCGGAGGAAAGCTGTATCTTGAATTTGGAGGGAAGCTCTTTGATGATTATCATGCTTCCAGAGTTCTTCCGGGCTTTGCACCCGACAGTAAGCTGCAGATGCTTCTTCAGCTTAGAGACAAGGCAGAGGTGGTCATTGCCATCAATGCTTGCGATATAGAAAAAAATAAGGTCAGAGGCGATCTGGGCATCACCTACGACCTTGATGTTCTTCGCCTTATCGACGCCTTCAAGGAGGTCGGTCTTTATGTGGGCAGCGTCGTTCTCACTCGCTTTGCCTCCCAAAGTGCCGTTGTGGCTTTTAAACAAAGGCTCGAGGGGCTTGGCATAAAGGTCTACCGACATTACAACATCGAGGGCTATCCCTCGGATATAAATAAAATCGTCAGCGAGGACGGCTTCGGTAAAAACGAATATATCGAGACCGAAAGAGAGCTGGTGATCGTTACCGCACCCGGTCCGGGAAGCGGAAAGATGGCGACCTGCCTTTCACAGCTCTACCACGAAAACAAGCGCGGCATCAAGGCGGGCTACGCTAAATTTGAGACCTTCCCCATCTGGAATCTCCCCCTTAAGCACCCCGTCAATATCGCCTACGAGGCGGCAACTGCCGACCTCAGCGATGTAAATATGATAGACCCCTTCCATCTGGAGGCTTACGGCGAGACTGCGGTAAATTATAACAGAGATGTTGAAATATTTCCCGTGCTCAGCTCGATGCTTGAGCAGATACTTGGCGAATCTCCCTATAAATCCCCCACAGATATGGGCGTGAATATGGCGGGCAACTGCATTATTGACGACGAGATCACAAGAAAAGCATCAAACGCCGAGGTTATCAGACGTTATTATACCGCACTTTGCGACCGCGTGAAGGGCAAGGTCGATGATGAGCTTATATATAAAATGGAGCTTATGATGAAGCAAGCGGGACTTTCCACCGAGGATCGTCCCGTTATCCGCGCGGCACTGGCAAAGGCTGAGGCAACCGAAGCACCTGCCGCTTCAATGGAGCTTCCCGACGGTACTATCGTTACGGGCAAGACCTCCCCTCTGCTGGGCGCGTCCTCTGCACTTATGCTGAATGCGCTGAAGCACCTTGCGGGAATTCCCGATGAGCTCGCGCTGATCTCCCATACCATAATTGAGCCTATTTCACGTCTTAAGATCGGTCATCTGGGTAACAGAAATCCTCGCCTGCATATTGACGAGCTTCTCATTGCGCTTTCCATCTGCGCTGTTACATCGCCTCAGGCAGAGCTTGCCATGAAGCAGCTCGATAAGCTTCGCGGATGTGATGCTCATTCAACGGTTATTCTTGCCGAGGACGATTTTCTCACCTTCAAAAAGCTGGGCGTTAACCTTACCTGCGAGCCCCGCTATCAGAAAAAACGGCTTTATCATAAATAATGCCGTTCTTAACTAAGTCCCCATAAAACAACATATAATTAACGGAGGTTAATCATGAGAAAAAGTACATTTTTTAGCGATTTTAAGGCGTTTATCGCTAAGGGCAATGTCATTGATCTGGCTGTCGGTGTTGTAGTCGGCGGTGCATTCAAGGATATTGTAAACGCACTGGTAAACAACATCATCATGCCCCTCGTCGGACTTATCACAGGCGGCAAGAACATTTCTGATCTTAAATATGTCATCAAAGAGGCTGTTGTTGATGCCGAAGGTGTCATAGTTGAGGCTGAAAATGCTATCCTTTACGGTGATTTCATTCAGAAGATCATCGATTTCCTTATCATTGCGTTCTGCATTTTCTGTGTACTTCGCGTAATGATGAAGCTGAAGTCGCTGACCGAGAAGAAGGAAGAGCCCGCGCCCGAACCCGAGGTTCCCGCAGAGCCTGTCGAAACCACAGATGATATTCTCAAGGATATCAGAGAGCTTCTCAAAAAATAATAACGAATGGGTTGTCTCATTTTAATCTGAGACAACCCATTTTTCATCCTTCGTTGCTTTTATATGTCATATAATGTAAAAATTATATGTACGAAGAAACAACATATCCCACTCTAAACTAACATCCGCAAACAATCGATAGCACATGCTCCTGTCTGCGGGAATCGTTTGTTATCGGCAAATGTCCGCATGTGCTATCGTTTATTTATGGGGGTTAGTTTGAGCGTAAAGATATCGTTTCTTTTTTCGTATAATTTGCTTTATTGTTTACCGACTGTTTTATATTTAAAATATTGCGTTTTGTATTTTGTAGTTTCTATTGACAAATGAGGCAAAAAGAGGTAAAATAATAACGTATTTTTTATATCAGAGGTGGTTTTCATGTCCAAACTGTATATTCCCGATGGGTATTCCTCTCATCTCACCGTCCGTCAGACCGAGTTGGCTATCAAAAAAGTAAAGGACTTTTTTGAACGCGATCTCGCTATCGGGCTCAATCTCACTCGTGTTTCTGCTCCGCTTTTCGTCGAATCTACAAGCGGTCTTAACGATACTTTGAACGGAATCGAACGTCCGGTTGATTTTACCGTTTTCTCCGGCGAAAGATTTGAGATAGTGCAGTCTTTGGCTAAGTGGAAGAGAATGGCACTGAAGCAGTATGATTTCAAGGTTGGTGAGGGACTTTACACTGACATGAACGCTATCCGCCGCGATGAGGAGACAGACAATATCCATTCGATCTTCGTTGATCAGTGGGACTGGGAAAGAGTTATCACCAAGGAACAACGTACCATGGAGACCCTCAAAAAAGCGGTCGTGAATATCTATGCGGCGATACGCCATACCGAAAACTATATCGTTGACGATTATAACTTCATCGAAAGCTTTCTGCCCGAGGATATAACCTTCCTCACAACACAGGAGCTTGAGGATAAATATCCCGATCTCACTCCCAAGGAGAGAGAATACAAGGCGGCAAGAGAATACGGTGCCATCTTCCTTATGCAGATAGGCGGCAAGCTTCGATCCGGAATCATCCATGACGGACGCGCTCCCGATTATGACGATTGGTCTCTAAACGGCGATCTTATCGTTTATTATCCCGTTCTCGATATCGCTCTTGAGCTTTCCTCCATGGGTATCAGAGTGGACGAAGAGGCACTTAGCCGTCAGCTTGAAGAGAGAGGATGTACCGAGCGAAAGGAATTGCCCTTCCATAAAGCACTTCTTGCAGGTCAGCTTCCTTACACCATCGGCGGAGGTATCGGTCAATCGAGGATATGCATGTTCTTTCTTCGCAAGGCGCATATCGGAGAGGTTCAGTCCTCCTTCTGGCCCGCGGAAATCATTGCCGAATGTGAAAAACGAGGCATCAAATTGCTTTAATATAAAAAGACTGTTGCATTTCCGCAACAGTCTTTTTGATTTATTCTCCAACGTTTACCCACATTGCAGGTCTTACTCCGCAGGAATAGCTATAGGAATATACACCCATGGAATTAAGCTCGCCAACATAGCTGACAGTTGATACATATACAAGGCTTTCGCCCGGAGAACGAAGCCAACATACGCTGGTACCGCTGATAGGTCCGGACTGAACACCGTTATCACGGGCATACTGAGTAGTATAGCCGATAGCATGCTCTGTGCCCTTCAGATATTTGTTGAATTCCTCATCGCTGAGAAGGAATACCTGATCTGCAGTAACATTACCGCCCTTGGTATTATACTTAGAATTATTGGGAGTTTCTATATCGCTCTCGATTATCATGCCAAGCTCATTGCCCTTAAATGCCTTTCTGATAAAATCACGGTTGAGCCATCTGCGGGCATCGCTGGTCTCCCAGGTAACAGCACCGTAGCTATCCTTATAGACAACGCAATCAATAGCATAAAGAGTCATGATAAGAGCCTTCTTTTCCTCGGCATCATAATCAAGAACTATCCATTCGAGAGCTTCGGACCCATTACCGGTATCTCCATCCTGCTCATATGTACCAAGTCTTATGATATTACCCTTGACAGTATATTTATACTGATCAAGCAGATCCGCTGTGGCAGAATAGTGGGGAATGCTGTTGAGAAGCTCAACGCCCCTTTCGATATTTCCGCTGTTTATGCAGATCTTGGCATAATTATATACCAGAATGTCAGAGAAAACACAGCCCGCAAGACCGATAACGGCAATTGAAAGGATGAGTATCCATGCGGTCTGGATCTTTAGGGTCCTGTTCATCTTCCTCATCATATCGCTCATCTTGGGAGGAGTTTTTTCCTTCTTTTTCTTCTTATCTTTTACCTCATCGGAGATGTTCTCAGCAGATTCAAGCTTATTTTCGGGGGTATTATTATCCATAAGATATCCTCCATTAGATCGAATAATTTATTTTACATTATTATAAGTGAATTGTCAATATTTTTTGAGATTTTTATTAATACATCTTGTAATAAATTGAAAAATGTACTATAATATATGTATAACTAATCAGGAGATCAGTATTTATGCAGAGTGAAAAGCAGAAGCACATTCGAAATTTTTCGATAATTGCACATATAGACCACGGTAAGTCTACCCTGGCTGACAGAATTCTTGAATACACCGAGACTGTCACACAGCGCGAAATGGAAAACCGCATCCTTGACAACATGGATCTTGAAAAGGAACGCGGAATCACCATCAAAAGCCGCGCCGTTAAGCTTGACTATACCGCAAAGGACGGCGAAAAATATGAGCTGAACCTCATCGACACCCCCGGTCACGTTGACTTTAACTATGAGGTATCCCGTTCCCTCAACGCCTGTGACGGTGCACTTCTCGTTGTTGACGCAACTCAGGGCATTGAGGCACAGACCCTTGCAAACGCTTATCTTGCGGCGGATTCGAATCTTGAAATAGTTCCAGTTATCAATAAGATCGACCTGCCCTCAGCCGATATCGAGAGAGTACGCGGCGAGATAGAGGACGTTATCGGTATTCCTGCAGAGGAATGCCCTGCAGTTTCGGCAAAAACAGGTCTCAACATCGGAGATGTTCTTGACAAGATCATTTCGGATATTCCTGCTCCCGAAGGTGATGAAAATGCACCTCTTAAGTGTCTCATTTTCGATTCATATTATGACAGTTATCTGGGCGTTGTTGTCTATGTGCGTGTTATGGACGGTAAGCTCCATGCGGGCGAGAAGATCAAGCTGATGAATACCGGTGCGGAATTTGATGTTGTTGAGGTGGGCACTATGGAGCCCTTCGGACTTTCAAAATGCGATGAGCTTTCCGCAGGAATGGTAGGCTATATTACCGCCAGCATTAAATTTATCGGAGACACCCGTGTGGGCGATACGGTAACACATGCGGACAACCCTACGGCAGAGCCCTGCGAGGGCTTTAAGAATGTCCTTCCCATGGTTTATTCGGGTATTTACCCTGCCGACGGCGCGCGCTACGGCGATCTTCGCGATGCTCTTGAAAAGCTTCAGCTTAATGACGCGGCGCTTGTATTCGAGCCTGAGACCTCTATCGCTCTCGGCTTCGGCTTCCGTTGCGGATTTCTCGGGCTTCTTCATATGGAGATCATTGAGGAGAGGCTTGAACGCGAATTCAATCTTGACCTTATCACGACTGCTCCCAGCGTTATCTATGAGATAACAAAGCGCAGCGGCGAGAAGATAAGGATCGATAATCCTTCCAACTTCCCAACAGTTGACGAGATAGAGACCGCTTATGAGCCTATGGTAAAGGCTAACATCATAACTCCTACCGAATTTGTGGGCGGACTTATGGAGCTCTGCCAGGACAGACGAGGCGTTTTCTATGATATGAAATATATCGACACAGAGCGTGTTGAGCTTCATTATGATCTTCCGCTGAATGAGATCATTTACGACTTTTTTGACGCGCTGAAGAGCCGCAGCCGCGGATATGCTTCTCTTGACTATGAGCTTTCCGAATATGCGCCCAGTAAGCTGGTGAAGCTTGATTTCATGCTCAACGGCGAGATAGTGGATGCCCTTTCCTTTATCGTTCACGAGGAAAAGGCTTATGCAAGGGCGCGCAGAATTGCCGAAAAGCTGAAGGAAAATATACCGAGACAGCTCTTTGAGATCCCGATACAGGCTGCCATCGGTTCAAGAATAATTGCCCGCGAGACCGTTAAGGCACTGCGCAAGGATGTCCTTGCTAAATGCTACGGCGGTGACATTACCAGAAAGAAAAAGCTGCTTGAAAAGCAGAAGGAAGGTAAGAAAAAGATGCGTCAGCTTGGCTCGGTACAGGTTTCGCCCGAGGCATTCATGGCTGTTCTGCGTCTTGACGACGAAAATTAATTTTTGGGGTATTATAATGAAAGACAAAAAAACGCTCGGGCTCTATATCCATATCCCGTTCTGCGCAAAAAAATGCGATTATTGCGATTTTTATTCATTTACACCCGGGAGCGGAAGGGCGATAGATAATTATGTTTCGGCAATGATGCTTCAGATGGAGGATATCTCCGATGCTTGCAAAGGACATACCGTTGATACTGTCTATTTCGGAGGCGGCACGCCCTCTATGCTTCCGATAAATCAGTTTGCAAGGCTTATGGATTCTGTTCGCCGCAATTTCAGATTGGCAAAGGATGCCGAGATCACGAGCGAAGCAAATCCCGGCACAGTGAATCTCAAATATCTGAAATCATTGCGAAAGCTGGGCATAAACCGCCTGAGCCTCGGCATGCAGAGCCTTGATGATTCCGAGCTTAAGGTCCTCGGAAGAATACATAGCGCAGAGCAATTCGAAGAGACCTATGAAAACGTAAGAAACGCAGGATTTACCAATATCAGCGTCGATATCATGTATGGGCTACCCGATCAGACCCTTGCCTCATTTGCGGATACTCTCAGGCATGTGACGCTTCTCGATCCCGATCATATTTCGCTTTATTGTCTAAAGATCGAGGAGGGTACGCCATTCTTCAAAATGCGCGATACACTGAATCTTCCCGATGACGATACCGAATATGATATGTATATGAAGGCTGTGGATTTTCTTTCAGCACGCGGCTATGAGCGCTATGAAATGAGCAATTTTGCAAGAGACGGCAAATATTCAAGGCACAATCTGAAATATTGGAACTGCGAAGAATATATCGGCATCGGTGCATCTGCTCATTCCTATTTCGGCGGCGAGAGGTATTCGGTTATCCGCAATGCGGAGTCATATATAAACGGTCTGGAAATTCTTGAATCGGGAATTCCGATAATCGATGAGAGCAGATTTATTGACAAAGCAGAAAGCATGAATGAATATGTTATGCTCCGCATGCGTCTTGAAGCGGGCGTTGATATGATCGAATTCAAAAAACGCTTCGGCATCGATTTTTATGAGAAATTCGGACAGTACCTCGAAGAATATATCGAGGGCGGATTTGTCAAGAGGATCGGCGATAGCTATGCCTTTACCTCTAAGGGGATGTTCGTAAGCAACTATATTTTGTCGGCTGTCCTTGATTTTTCCCCCGAAAGCATAGGAACTGTTTGATTTTGCCGCGTTTTCTGATAAAAAACAGTTGACAATTCCGATTTTTTATAATAAAATATAAGTAATAAGCACAAAGGAGACAGAAATAATGGCTGATAACAAGAAAAAAATTGAAGAAATGGCTGAGAATCTTCCCGAGACATATACACTGACAGATGAGGAAGGCAACGAATTTGAGGTTGAGCTTCTCGCGTCCTTCGAATTCGAAGGTAAGCAGTACAGAGCTATCACTCCAGTTGATGCCGCACCTGCAAAGAAGGGTGAGGATCAGATGATCGAATATGATATTCTCGACGTAACTGCAGACGAGAACGGAGAAGAGCTTCTCACCTCGATTGAGGATGATGAAGAATTTGACAAGGTTGCCGATTTCTTTGATGATGCATTCTTCGGAGAAGTAGACTACGACGCATAAACAGAATTCCGCATTGGAATACTATTTGTGAAATAAAGCAGCTTGCCTGCTTAGTGCGTGATATTGGGGCAATTGAGACCCACAATTTGAAATTGGAGTCCGGATAAACTTCCTCCATGGATTGCAGGCCTCCCGCGCTGTGCATCGATCGACTTGTCTCGGCACAGAAGCGGACGTTGGAAGCAGTAAAAATGGCGGAGAGGACACCACCTTGCTATGCAGGGTTTTCAAATTCCTCTTTACACGGCTCGGCGGGATATATTTGAATGTTTTTTACGGAAGCGGAGATCCGCTTCCGTAATACTATAATCGGAGGCTATTATGGATTTTACATATGAATTTAAGAATACAAAATTACCGCTGGAGCAATATGAATGGGATAATACTTGGGTAGAAAATGCCAATGATGCGGAAAAGCCGAGAGTGCTTTATATCGGAGATTCGATCTCTTGCGGTACTCGAGGTATAATCAACAGATTAGCCGACAAAGATCTTTTCTGCGATGGATTCGGAACCTCGAAGGCTGTGGATAATCCATTTTTTGCAGAATCCGTAAAGCTATTCGCAAAGCAGCTTGGAAGATATGATCTTGTCATATTTAATAACGGACTTCACGGTTGGCATCTTGCAGACAGAACCGAATATGCAGAATATTATGAAAAATTGCTGTGTGAATTTCTTGAATTCTTCAAGAAAATACCTTTTGCCATAGTCCTTACTACCGATGTTCTCGGTGATGCGGATCGCTCGGAGAGGGTTGCTGTTCGAAATAAGATTGCAGGCAGTATCGCGGAGAAATATTCTATCCCCGTTATCGATCTTTATAAGAAATCCCTCGAAATAGCTGAGCTTCATCGCGATGACGGCGTTCATTTTACCCCCGAAGGCAATGAAATACTGGCAGATTTTCTGCTTTGCGAGATGAAGAAACTGATAAAATAAAAAAGCGGCAGATGCCGCTTTTTTATTTCGGACGTATTCAAAATTATTTCCGGGAAGCTTTTATGTATCTTCATATCCCTTCTTATAATCACTGGGATTCTTGCCCATAAAGCTCTTAAAAACCCGATTGAAATAGGCAACATCGGAAAAGCCCGTAAGCTCTGCCGTTTCGCCGACATTATATTCGCCGCCCGAGAGAAGCTCGGCGGCTTTTTTTACCCTCAGAAAATTACGGTAACTGATAGGCGGCATGCCTGCATAGCTATGGAAACGGTTTCTGAATTTGCTCTCGCACATTCCGCACATTCTCGCAAGCTCTGTTACCGATATCTCGCTTATATAATTATTTTCAAGATAAAGTATTGCCTTTGAAATATCCGACTGAGTGTGGCTGATATCGGATTTATAGCTACGAAGGGCAACATGGTGAAGAAGCTCTAAAAAAAGAGAATGAGCCTTGATCTTATAGCCCATTTCGTCACCTGTCCAGACATCGTTTATCCTCTTGAAAATATCAAGTGCAGTACCGTTTTTATCCTTCATGGTTATACATATTTTGTCAGATAAAGCAAAATATCCAACCAAGTCGGAAAGCCTGAACTGTGTTGTATAATATTCGATCTCGCCCTCCTGCCAGTCCCCCACATAGGTACAGCCGTCGGGGAAATACATGAGATCTCCGGGGCGCCCGATCATCTCTGGATTTTCCTCGCTTTTTACATGAAATTCACCCTTGGCAACATAAAAAAATCTGTCGCAATTATGCATATTACGAGGGCAAACAAAATGCCTAAGTATCTTTGTAGATTTCGCAACGGCAAAATGCGTAAGATAAAAATCCATAGAGCAAAGATCGGAAAAAGACCGTATCATCATATCGAAAAATCTCCTTTCGAGGGGTTCTCTATATTATATTGTACAAATAATAAATCAGATTGTCAATGGTTTTATCAAAGAAAAAATGTTAAAATTAAAGCAAATGATAAAGAAAGGGGAAATCAAAAAGTGAAGTTTAGTATTTGTATCGATATGATGTTTGCGTCTCTGCCCTTCGGCGGTAGGATAGATAAGGCGGCAGAGATGGGCGCAGATGCCATTGAATTCTGGGGATGGAGAGAAAAAGACATCGATGCCATCGCAGAAAGAGCAAAGCGCAGGGGGCTTGACATTTGTCTTTGTAACCTTGATTCAGCAGATCCTGCTCTCTCGGCTGATCTTATGCGCGGTATTCTCACTCACGGACGAAGCGAAGATCTTGCTAAGGCTATTCACGAAAGTGGTAGTGTTATGCGCCGTCTCGGATGCAAAAATGCCATTCTTCTCGCAGGCGACAATGATCCCGATATAAGCCCTGAAAGGGCTCTCGAAAACTCATTTAAAGCACTGAGCCTCGGAGTAAAAGCGGCAGAGGAAGAAGATATAAATCTGCTTCTCGAACCCCTTAATACCTATGACAGGAGCACCTATGCCCTGCCATACAGCGCACCTGCCTTTGAGCTTGTCCGAGCGGTGGCAAGTAAAAATCTGGGCATACTGCTGGATCTTTACCATACACAACGCATGGAGGGAAATCTCATAAGCACTCTGACCGAAAATATTGATAAGATCGGTCATTTCCATGTTGCAGGCTCTCCGTGGAGATGTGAGCCAACACTTGGCGAGGTGGATTACAAACAGGTTTTCGATGCCATTGAAAATACAGGCTATAAGGGTCACATAGGCTTTGAATACAGACAAAAATCAGAAGATTTCGATCTTAAAAAATATATAGAAAGCATCAGAGGTATATAAAAATGGGAATTAAAGTAGGTATAGTCGGATTTGGCGATTTCGGCAGAAAATTTCTGCCTCTCTTCCTCTCTCACCCCGATATTGATGAGGTCGTAGGAGCGGAGCTGATGGAGGAAAGACGCGAGGCGATAAAAGAGAAATTCGGCATTAAGAGAATGTATGAAACATATGATCAGATGCTGGAGGAAGCGACAGATGTAGGATGCGTTGCCATCTTCACACAGCGCCATCAGCATGGACCTATGGTCATAAAGGCACTTGAAGCAGGAAAACATGTTTATTCCTGTGTTCCGCTCTGCTGTGATGTTGAGGAAGCCTTCAGGATCATCGAGCTAGTTGAAAAAACGCGCCTTACATATATGGCAGGCGAGACCTGCTATTATTTCCCCTGCGCTATCTGGTGCCGTGAAAAATTCAAGACAGGCGAGATGGGAGATTTTGTTTACGGCGAAGCTCAGTATTATCACGATATCAGCGAATTTCTCTTCTCCTTTGAGGGAAGCGGCGGTAAGGACTGGAAAAAGCTTCCCGGTATTCCTCCCATGTATTATTCGACACATTCTCTTTCCATGCTTCTTTCGGCAGTTGACGATTATCCTGTCGAGGTTACCTGCATAGGTTATGAGGACACTGTTGGCGACGGATTCTACGGAAAGGGGATGAATCATTGGGACAATCCCTTTTCAAATGAGAGCGCACTCTTCAAGCTGTCAAAGGGCGGCATTGCAAGGATCAACGAATTCCGCCGTTGCGGCACAAACAAGCCCTCATCTTATATCTCCGCACTGGTCGGTACTCATTCCAGCTATATGTGCAACGGTATGCACCATACCTACACAATCGGTAATGTTTACGGTCAGGATCCCCATGTTCAATATGTCAGCGAGGAGATCAACTCACGCATTTACACAGACCACAAGGACGAGATAGATATGGCGCACGATCCCGTGCATTATAGGATGCATATCGGATATTCTCCCGTTCATGATGTTTCAAGACTTCCCCTTGAATGGAGAAAGCTGGATAAGGTTGAGCATAACGGCTCGCATGTTTTCCTTGTAGACGATTTTGTCCGCGCGGCAATTTCGGGCAAGCTTCCTCCCAATAATGTTTGGGAATCCGCAAGATATATGATTCCCGGCATCATTGCTCACGATTCCGCTATGCAGGGCGGTAAGCCCCTGAAGATCCCTTTTGTCGGCAATCCTCCCGACGATTGGGAAAGAATTGATTATAAGGATAGGATCTACGAATGAAAAAAGCTGCAATAATCGGATGCGGAATGATCGCCAATGCCGCTCATATTCCCGCATACCGCCATCTTCCCAAGGATTTTGAAGTGGTCGCGGTCTGCGATTTGAATGAAGGAAAGGCAAAGGAGACCGCTGAAAGGCACGGCATCGCCCTCTACTATTCAAGTGCGTCAAAAATGCTGATTGAGCAAAAGCCCGATCTTGTTTCGGTCTGCGTTCCCAATATGTTCCATGGAGAATATATACGCATGGCGCTGGAAAGCGGTGCAGATGTACTTTGCGAAAAGCCGCTTTCAACATCTTATAAAGAAGCTAAAGAGCTTTATGAGCTGGCAGAAAAAAATGGCAGAGTGCTCTGCGCATGCCAAAGCATGCGTTTTACCCCCGACCGTCTCGGAGCAAAGGCTCTGATCGATAAGGGTGAGCTCGGCGAGATCTATTACGGCGAATTTTCTCGTCTGCGCCGACGCGGAATACCAACATGGGGGGCATTCCACATTGAAAAGATAAGTGGCGGCGGTGCTTTCGTTGATATAGGAGTTCATATGCTTGATGCAATGGTATGGCTCATGGGTAATCCGAGAGTGGTCAGCGTTTCGGGCACGAAAAGCGCAAATATCGCTCACGGCGGCTATAGATCCGCAGGTTCTGAGGCAAGCGGCGCGCTGACGGGTGATACCTTCTCCGAAAAGGTATATTCCGAAGAGGATTTTGATGTTGAGGACTTCGCTTCGGGCAGTATTCTGCTTGAGGGTGGAAAACGCATCAATTTCAAGACTGCTTGGGCTGTGAATCTGCCGGATGAAACAAGCATAACGGTAGTCGGCGATAAAAAATCGGTTCGCTTACCAGAATTTGAGCTTTATGACGCCGCAGAAACAGAGAATGGAAATGCGGAAGGCTATGCAAATCCTTATCCCGATGAAGCTTTTGCAGGACATTTTCGGCTTCTCGACAACATTGCGGACTATTATAACGGCAAATCGGAGCTTATGGTCAAGCCCCAAGAGACTCTCAACGTCTGCGCTATGATTGATCTCTTTTATCGCAGCGCAAAAGAAGGCAGAGAGGTTAGAATAGAAGAAATAAATTAAAATGATAAACAATGATTTAGCGGTTAGATGAACGAAATAATTAAGAGTTTTGATAAAACCTTTGATTTGAGCTCATCATCGCTCGCCGTTAAATTATTGTTTATCCTAAGAAAGGGAAAAAATGATAAGAGCAGTAATAATCGGTTTTGCTCACATGCATGTAAACGAGGTTGCGCTTTACATTGCAGGGGAGGAGAACACAGAGCTCATCGGCATTGCCGATGTTCCTCCGAAGTCTCCGGAGCAGACCGAAAAAAGATACACCAGAGCATGGAATCTAAAAAACGTAGCCGAGGTCAGCGGTGCGCCCGTTTATAAAAGCTACACAGAGATGCTGGATGAGCTGAAGCCCGACTATGCGTATATACTCTGTGAAAATGCGGCTAAGCCTGCTGTTGCAGAAGAATGTGCTAAACGCGGCGTAAATCTTGTAGTTGAAAAGCCCATGGCGGCTGACGTAAAGGGCGCTGAGGCGATCTGTGCACTGCCCGAAAAATACAGCATTGAGCTTTATATAAACTGGCCTGTTGCATGGAGACCTTATCTCGGTCAATTCAAGAAGGCTCTTGATGAAAAGCTATGTGGAGACAGCCTTCGTCTCAGATATATCAACGGTCACACAGGCCCTCTCGGAAAGGGAGCAAAGCATCGCGGTGTTACAGCTCACGCCGAGGAGATGACAGATGAGGAACGCGGACGCATTTGGTGGTATAAGAGCGATTGCGGCGGCGGTGCATTTCTCGATATTCTTTGCTATGGATGTTATTTCTCGCGTTGGCTCTTTGGTAAAATGCCTCTCGGCATAGTTGCGCAAGGTCAGAATCTGGGAACGCCCTATGCCGATACCGAGGATAACACGGCGGCGCTCTTCCGATATGAAAATGCAATGGCTACCGCAGAGGGAAGCTGGACGCTCCCCCGTCTGCTCGTCCCCTCAGGGCCACAGATGCTTTGCCGGGACGGCGCGGTCTACTGCGGAGGGGGGGCGGATGAAGGGCAGTTTGCATCGGCTTGCTCTCTCTCGGGCGAAAGCATTGAAATGCCGGAATATGAGCATCCCTATTGCCTCAAAAATATGCCTTCCCATATTGCATCCCATAAGCTGAGGGGAACTCCCGTATTTGAAACACTGACGCCCGATTTTAACCTTGATGTCATGAAAATGA